>JAYVSP010000085.1:0-14512 GCA_043775215.1 Planctomyces sp.
AAAACTGGCCTCCCCGGAACACCGGAAGAGCCTTTTTCAATTCAGCAACTTTGGTCAGACTTGTCGGGATTCGTATCGATTTGCGGCGGCATTCCGGACAGCAGAGAAAGAAAGTTTCGCCCTTAACGGTCATCTTCACTGGCGGTCCTTTCGATCCCAGCTTTTCACCGCTGAATTGGGCAAAACCTCTGAGCATCGACCATGCACGATCGTCTGCGGACAGATTTACAAGTGCCGAATCATCACGCTTTTCGGAAGTCGAGTCGTTGGCTTCGGACGTGGATTTTGAGAGCTATTCCCAAAATCAGTAGACAGACGTTGACATTCAGGCTGTTCCGGCATGAACACCTCGTTGCAAATCTCATCGGAACAGAGCAGAGTGTACTCGGTTTTTATGACGCTCAAGCGGTACTGCGACGGGCGAAGACCACCCGGAGCGATCGCCAAGAAGCGATCAGCACCGGGCGGCGAACGCGAGACATTTCGTTCAACGAGTGGTGAACACTTCGTTCAACAGGAGGGCGGCCGGTTCAGTCGTGTGGGCTGCGCCACGATTCGCTGAGCTGTGGCCAGACGGAAGCCAACGTTGTTGTTCCGGTTGCCGGGCGTGTTCCTGTTGCGGTTCGCCGAGCGACAGTTCCTGCCGTTGTTGTTCCAGCTCCCGCCGCGATTCACGCGGTTGGAGGCCCCTGGCCGCTCACCGGGAGGGTTTGTAGCACGTCGTGGCGAAACCGCCAGCTTCGGACGTCTGCCGCTCGTGTAAAAGCGACCATTGAAGTCGCACACTGTTGCAGTTCAGACTCGGTGATTCCTCCTGCGAGATACGCGGACTCCATTGATTCCAGTTTCTTGCGAAACCGGTGACGGCTTCGGTCGTTGAGCACGGTGTGTGTCCGGTAGACGCGGCAGCCAAGGAAATTCACGCCCACGTCGGAAAAACGGACGGACGCGGACGACTTCAAATCGAGTTGCAATTCGTGAGACAGGAATTCTCGGCAGCGCGAGCGTTGTTCGCGCAATTCGGACGCGGACTTGCCCCAGAGCACGAAGTCATCCATGTAGCGGACGTATCCACGGACTCGCAGCGTTTCTTTGACGAAACGATCGAACCAGCCCAGGTAGAAGTTCGCAAAATGCTGTGATGTCAGACTCCCAATTGGCAGACCCCGTTTGACCGCAACGCCATCGGCGTGCGCGCCGGTCAGAGGTGCCTCGTCGCTCGACAGCGAATCACGTCGCACCGATGTCGATGGCGTTGGTGGGAAACTGTCAATGATGCGGCAAAACAAGTACAGCAGTCGGTCATCTTGAAAGCAGTGTTGTAGCCGTTGCTTGAGCACGGAGTGGGCGATACTCGGGAAGTACTTGCGGATATCCATCTGACAGTAGTACGGAAACTGATACGCGAAGTGCCGCGCGCGTTGCACACAGGCGATGCGGCCTTTGCCTTTTCGACAGGCAAAGGTGTCGGCGATCAGCCAGCGTTCAAAGACTGGCTCGCATAGGTTCATGATTGCATGATGCAGCACGCGTTCGCGAAAGCAGGGAGCGGTAATCAGTCGCTCTTTGGGGTCGTGGATCGTGAATTGATGATACTCACCGAGCCGGACGGTGCCGTCCGCGATCTCTTCGCCGAGTTGCCGCAGGTTGTCTTCGAGGTTGGCCACAAATGCGCGAGCGTCGGGCTTGGCGCGCTTTCCCGCAAGAGCTTTATGCGCCGCGAGCCGCAAATTGTCGCGGCGGGTGATAGCCTCAAAGAGAAAGTCGGCACGGCGCATGTTCATGGTTCCATGCCGTCGGCGCGAGCGGCACGATATGGGATTGCCTACGGTTGACCATTCCTGTTGGATGCGCACGCCATTGGCGTTTTGGTGAAACGGGACAAGAATTCGACCACTCGATCGCCGTATTTTTCCACGCGGGCGTCGCCGAGGCCATCAATCTGTTCCAACTCCACTTTGCTGTTGACTCGCTTCTGCACGATTTGAGCGAGTTGTTCGTTGGTGAAAACCATGTAAACCGGAACCGACTCGGCTTGGGCGATTTCTTTGCGTAAGTCGCGTAAGCGAGCGAACAGCGAGAACTCATCGGGCGTGAGGATCTCGCGGTAATCGACTTTCGCGCGGTGGCTTGCCTGAGACGCGGGCGCTGGGAGACCGCCTGAATCAAGGTAGTCGATGTTGAAAGCCCAAAAGGATTGCTCGCCACAGGAGACGAATTGGCGATCGACGTTCAACACGCGGTGAGTCCGCAAGAACGTGTTGAGCTCCGTCTCGAATGCGTCGCCATGAGAAACCGGAATGCGAAAAGTTTTGAAGGCCATGATGAGTGCGGAGTTTAACCGCAATGCCAGCGGCGTGCATGGCGCAGAAGTGACAGACGCCTGCCCCACGCACGCCGCTGGCGTTGCGGTTAAACAGGATCCCTGAACAAATGAATGCGCCTGTTCAGTGTCGGCCGCTCCGCCTTCCGCTTCGGCACCTACGGCTCCGCTCCGCTGCGCCTCCGGGCCTACGCTACAGGCTCCGCTCCACTTCTACTCTTACTTGGACTGAACTGTGGCCAGACGGAAGCCAACGAAGTCGCGCCGGGCGAGTACCTGCGGCGGTACGCCGAGCGACAGAACCTGCCGTCGTTGAGCCAGCTCCCGCCGCGAAACACGCGGTCGGAGGCCCCTGAGGCTTGGAGGACCGCAGGGTCACGACCGCCAGGAACAGTCGCGCCGTACCAATCCGCACACCACTCATACACGTTGCCATGCATGTCACACAGCCCCCAATCGTTGGGTTTGTACAAACCGACTTCCGTTGTTCCCTCCACATATTTTCCTCGGCTCGCACCGCCATACGGATATCCGCCGTCAAAATTTGCCAATGTGCTGCTCAAGCTGTTTCCGAATGCGGTCGCGGTTGTCGTTCCGGCCCGGCAGGCATATTCCCATTGCGCTTCCGTCGGCAACCGGTATTCCCAATTGACGGGCAATCGTCCCGCCCGCCGCTCTTGATCCGTCAACTTCTTGCAGAACTCTGTCGCTTCATCGTGATTGACAAAGTACATCGGATGCCGCGCTTCCGTCCCCGTGATACTGCCATAACTGTCCGGTTTGGCTTTCTGTTGCGTGACCGTGGTGCCCATGATCTGCTGCCATTCCCCCTGCGTGACCTCGTACTTGCCCAGCCAAAATCCCTGGCTCAGCGTGACCGGCACTTGATCCTCATTATCAGAACGATCCGCTTCCGTCTTCGGGCTGCCCATCGTGAAGTTCCCCGGCGGGCACCAGCAGAACTTGATCTTCAGAGCACTGAGTTCCTTTTCCTCCCCCGCGCGGGTGCCGACCGGAAACGTCAACACGGGCGGCGGCGGGGGCGATGGCGCCGATGTCGGCGTTGGCGTGATTGTGCCGCCCGCTTTCTTGCCGAGATATGTGCCCAGCTTGAGGTCGCGGACGATCAAATCGAAGTTCGCCAGATACACTTCTCGCTGGACCGTGCCACCGGGGACTTTCAGCGCGCCGAGGATGTTGGCCAGTGCCGACGAACGGCCGAGTCCCTTCACGAACTCGGCCGACGACACGCCCGCTTCCGCAGCGGCCAGCGACAGGTCGAGCACTTCCTCGAACCGCAACGTCAGCGTCAGGATTGGTTCGGTGTCCCCCAGCGGCGCGCCCGTCGCTTGCACCGCTTTGGCAAAGCGTTCCTTGTCCTGGGCCAGCAGCTTGTCGAACTCCACCTTCTCCGGGTACAGCGACTTCACCGCAGTCAGCACTTCGGCGCTGTAGCCGTTCGGACTGCCGAGCACTGCCGCGCGAATTTGATCGTCCTTCTCGATCATCCCCTTGGCATGGCAACTCATACAGGACAGACCGTTGACGACCAACTTGTCCGGCCGATGCGGGTCATTGACGATCGGTGGAGCCTTGTCAATCCGCTGTCCCTTGGCGTCAATGAGCATGTAGCCTTGCAGGCCGTTCGGAAGACTAAAGATCAGTTCGCCGCCGTCCGCCTCAAACGTGTCCTGGCCCTCCTTGCCGGCGGGATTGGCGAATAGGTTTTTCTTGCCGTTGTTGCTGCCAAAGTCGTAGCTCTTCCAGTACGCCCCCTTGGTCATGTTCGAGCGATGCCGTTCAACCAGGCGGTTGTTGTTCGACACGCCCGAGCCGTTGAATCCCGCCCGCTTGGCTCGGCCGGTTTTGAGATTCTGCGAGACCACGACTTCCAGCTTGTTTTCCAGCTCAATGTCCGATTTGGGAATGCGCAGGATGTCGTGATACAGCGGCGGAACCGAGGCTCGCGCCACGAACCAGTCGCCGCGCACAAAGGGCTGCTGCGTTCCACAGTCTGTGTAGCAACTGCTGGCGGTCGTCGAATCGTAGGTCACGCCGTACGGGTTCTCGGAAAGAATGCGCTCCCATGTGGCGGCGGACCATTCCACGTCGCCAATGTCCAGCCGAAAGATCGTCCGCGCCGGATCAATGGCTGTCGGAACCACGATCTCGGAGGCCCACGACAGACTGTTGATCAGCTTCGACAACCCATGTCGATACGTCTCCAGTTCGTCGTCCGACAAGTTGGCGTTATACAGATGCGTGAACGTGAAATAGCGAATCAAAGGTCGAGTCTGCGCGTCGATGGATTGGAGGTCCACCCGCATGAACTCGAACATTTGCGTGGTCGAGATGAATTCTCGCTTGGCCGTCGGCGGGTTAAAGTCCGGTGCCCCGGCATCGATCCACCGCTTGAGCGTCTCGATGTTAGCCTTGCTCAGCGGGCTCGCGTCCTTCGGCATGTTTCCCGTTGCGATCTGCGTGAACAACTTCGACCCGGCCGAGTTCCCCGCGATCAACTTCCCACGCGACAGCAGTCGTGGCACATCGAGCACGTAGTTCACACCCCCTTCCGCCTTTCCCCCTTCTCCGTGGCAGTAATGACAATGGTCCTGAAGAATCTCGCGAGCCTGCTTGGCCAACTCGGCCGCGGAGAGTGGCATGGAAACCACCGTCGTTGTTACTGGCGGCGGGGCGGGCGACTTGGTTTCCACGGCAGCCACGACCTTGGGGACATCGGGCACGCTCGGCGCGGGACGTTCCGGGGAGGGCATCACCTGCGGCGCGTTTGAAGTCGCACTGTCGTCAGCCGGCCCGTTGTTGGGCAACGGCATGGAGTTTGTCGCCGGCGGCGGCACGCTGGTCTTGGCCGTTTCCTGACGCGGTGATTCTTGCCGGGAAAGACTGTTCCAGATCACCAAGAGGAGACTCAGCGAGATCAGGCTGACCGCCGCGCTCACCGCGACTTTGGGCGAAATCGCCAGACGCGACACCGGTCGCTCCGATGTGGCACTGGCTCGCAGCGCATTCACGAATGCCAAACAATTGGGCCAGCGTTGCGCCGGAATCTTGGCCAGCGCCCGCGCCACGATCGGCCGTTCCTCAGCGGGAAGCATCGACAGGTCCGGCGCTTTCGTCAGGTGCCCATGCATGACTTCCGCGAGCGTGCCGACAAAGGGAACTCGGCCACTGCGGACATGGCAATACGTCACAGCCAGCGAGTATTGGTCGGAATGCTGGGAGGTGTGACCTTCGAAGAACTCGGGGGCCGCGTAGTGTGGCGTCAAGCTGCCTGTGTGACCGGTGACAGTGTGCTCCAACAAACGCACCAAGCCGAAGTCAGCCACCTTGACGCCGTTGCCCACCAGCAAAATGTTTTGTGGCTTGATGTCGCGATGCTGCACGCCACGCGGCGCCTGACCGTCGAACACATGCCGCGGTTCGTTGAGGAAGTCGATCCCCTTGGCCGCTTCGCGCAGATACTCCAACAGTTCGTCACGCGGGATGCCTGACTGTCCCTCAGCGACAGCCGCCTCGTAACGCTCCCACAAAGTCCGGTCGGCCAACTCCATACCAATCACCAAGTGCCGCGTGGTCCGCCACGAACCGATGGTCGTCAGCAGGTTGGCATGCCGCAGCGATTTGATGACGTCCAGCGCCCGCTGTTCAATCGGCAACGCGTCCGTGCCCAACTCAACGAACTTCAAAGCGACGGCAATGCCTCCCGGTGCCAGAGCCTTCCAGACTTCGCCATAACCGCCGCTCCCCAGCCTTTGCACGAGCGTATATCCCAGCACCGGTTCGTTTCCGGGTCGCAAGTCATCGCTCAAACTTGGCGCCTGCGGGACAGGCTCCTCGGACGCGGGGGGCTGAAGGGTCTGGTTCACATTCGACGTGTCCGACTTTCGGTCCGTCGACGACTTGGCAGCAATCCGTTGCCGCAGCGCGTCCACCAATTCGGGAGTGTCTCGGCACAACTCCTCGACGGAGACCTGCTCCCCACGTCGCCGTGCTTCCTCCCAACGACGGAACAGTTCCTCAAGGCGATTTGCGATCGTCGGCATGGCCATTGTCTCCGTCAGGATGCAGCGCCGCGCGCGATCGCGGCATTCGGTACGCCCATTCGTCCACACAAGATAACGTACCGCGGCCAAAAATCTTCCCTACAAAATTTCGGGACATGACTGACGTACCATGCTTTTGCGCGGAAGTCGGTAAGGGGGCGGGGTGACAGCGACTTCGAGATCGAAGCGTGCAATCTCCAAATGCTTCAAAAACAAGGAAACCAACTTCCCTCGCTGGAAGAGTGCTTGCGTCAGTGGCACCAGGACTGTGAGCGGGAGGAACTCCTGTCCGACATCGCTTCCGGCCTACCTGATGCGTTCGCGAAAACCTGCCTCATCATCTCCGTCTCTCGCCGGACGGAGCGGCCAACGGTCAAAGAGTGCGAATGCTGGGAGTGCCGTTCCCCGACGACGAACAACTGCTGAACCCCGATCGCTCACCCGCCTTTCGCGAGTCATCCGGCCAATTACTGATGCGACTTCCCACCCTCGGCCAATCCCCCGCCCCGTTCGTCTTCAATGCTCGGCTCGCCGAACTCCGAGGCCAGCAGTGGTCGGGAGCGCCACTCGTGAACGCGGCGGGATTGGTCGTGGGAACGTTCTCGCGCCTCGCGCCCCCGGACATCAAGACTCCCCCAGAACCTGAGCAACTCCGGCCTCACGCGACCGACGCTCGTCTGGTTCGCGACTTAATTCCGAAACTCAATTGACCGCGAGGCAGAGATGGTCAACGTCAGAATGGCCGGCCCCGAGATTCCGCCAAAGAGAAAGATTCTTTGGAAATACAAATGCAACGTGATATCTTCGCGTCGTTGATTTCATCGAAATGATGCTTTTGCGAGAGGCCACAAATGGCACAGTTGACTGTTGATCTACCGCTGCCGGTCTTGGAAAGGTTGAAGCGAAAGGCTCGTGCTGGTCGGCGGCCAGTCGCTGACCAGCTTGTCGATGCGCTGACAACCGCACTGAACCAGGAATCGCCAGTGCCGAGCGATCTCGACGTCCGTCTGGAGGGAATGCAGTTTTTGACAGACCAGGAACTGGTCAAAGCCACCAAATCGAGCAAGGCTCGCAAGCTCGTGCGCGAGCTCGCCAGCCTACGCGAAAAACAGCAGCAGCACCAACTGACGAAAGACGAGGGTCAGCGGCAGAAAGACCTCTTGGATTCGCTGGATCGTTTGATTCTGATCCGCGCGCAAGCCCTCGTGCTGCTCAAAGAGCGTGGCCAAGACATCAGCCGGCTGTTGCAGCCATGAGCGGAATCTACATTCCCAGGTCGCTACGTCGCAAAGTCGCGATTCAAGGGCGACACCGATGTGGCTACTGCTTGTCAGCCGAAGCATTGACCGGCATTCCGTGTGACATCGACCACATTATTCCCGCCTCCGAAGGCGGACTCACCGTCGAAGAAAACCTCTGGACGGTGTGCAGTCCCTGTAATCAGCGGAAATCTGATCGAACGACTGCGATAGACCCCAAAACTCGCAAATGGGTGCGTCTGTTTCATCCACGTCGTGACATCTGGGTGGATCATTTTGCATGGGAAGTTGACGGGCTGTTGATGATCGGGAAAACCTCAATCGGGCGTGCCACGGTTTTGGCATTGCAGCTCAATCGAGAACTGCTCGTGAACGCACGCCGTCTGTGAATCCAAGGCGGCTGGCATCCCCCGAAGTGCTAACACTGCAATTGAGATCCCAAGAGTCTTCACTGGAGTTCACGCGACTAAACTAAACTTCGATGCATTGGCCTTCCCATCAAAACTTCCAGACGTGTCGAAAAGAAGTCTCGCATGGCGACGTTCGATCCGTATCACAAATGGCTCGGCATCCCCGCCGCCGAGCAACCGGTGAACCACTACCGGTTGCTGGGGCTGACGCTGTTTGAATCCGATCCCGACGTGATTGACGCGGCCACTGACCAGCGGGTCGCATTTTTGCGGCAGTGCGTCACCGGATGGCGGTGTTCGGTTGGTGGAAAATGTGTCGAGCAAATGGCCTGCTGGCTGGCACGGCGTTATTCTCAGTTCAAGATTTCCTCGTGACATCGAAATCCGAGTGAGAATGAAATGCCAACGTTCGAGTGGCCCATCGAAGACATCATGTCGGCACACCCAGATTTATATCTTGAGCATTGTGTCGTGATGGCCGTCGCGTTGATGAGTTCTTTGTCGGAGTCGCCCTGTGAATTTCTCGTGGAATGTGAGGGCTTCAGTCCTCCCGCACTACCCGGCGAGTCGAGCTTCCTCGTTCGTGTCACATGGAACGAGCGAACCTCGGCAGCGGCATCAAGGATTTGGCTGACCGAGCAGCCGAAGCCGGTCCTGGAGCGAGCGACGGTCGCTCTGGCGGCATTGATGTTTGCCAAACTGATCCCCGATGGCCAGATGCGCGTGACGGAGCAGGGTGAGCGGGCGGACTACTGGTTGCCGCGTTTGAAGTGTGCCTTGGAGATCAGCGGCACGGAACACAGCCGGGAATTGCCACGTCGCCAACGTGAAAAGACGATTCAAATGCTGGCGAATCCCCGACAGTGGAATGGATATGTCTTCGTGGCTTGTTTCAGCGCCACGCGCCGATTGCTTCGCTGGACCTATCACACTCAAAAGGAACAAGTCGATGCGTCACTCTAAAAGCAAGGCGTCTCTTGACCTGATTGACAAGTTACTGAGCGAAACCTCGTGGCTCCTCTCTCATGCCCAGGCTCTTTCGGATTACGGACGCGCGGAAGAAGCTGCCGCGGAACTTCTACGGGCGGCCGCCTGCGAGGAACAAGTGGCCTGCTTGCTGGAAGCCGACGGCCAGGAGTTAGAGGCGTCGATTCACCGAATGAGTGCCGCCTCCTGCTACCAGAAGCTCAACCAATACACTCGAGCCGTCACCCTCCTGCGAGCCGCCCTCTCCGGCCCGCTGCCCACCAACTATCAAGCGTGCGTCGAACAACAATTGGCCAACTGCCTTCTTCAAGCGAAGCAGCAACTGAAGCAAGTCTCACGGCGCACCGCGCGCAAGCCTGCTTCCGCAGTTATTTGAATCCGATTGGCTTGAGCGTTGATCTCGCCATTTTGGAGATGAGCATGTTCGACCCATACCACAAATGGCTCGGCATCCCCGCCGCCGAACAGCCGGTGAATCACTACCGATTGCTGGGGCTGACGCTGTTTGAGTCGGATCCCGATGTGATTGACGCAGCCACCGACCAGCGGGTCGCATTTCTGCGGCAGTGCGCCACCGGCGAGCATGTGGCCGAATCGCAAAAGCTGTTGAACGAAGTGGCCGCCGCACGGTTGTGTTTGCTCAATGCGCAGAAGAAGCGTGACTACGATGAACGGCTGCGAGAATCCCTGTCCGTCGCGCGAAGTCATTCCTCGACGACGGACGCCGCCTCGCGGATTCGGTCGAGCCCTTGGGGGATGGCGGCGATCGGCGGAATGCTCGCGGTGTTGGTCTTGTTGCTCGCGCTGCTGAACGCGCATCGTGACAGTGGTCGTGGTCCGCTTGATGATGACTCAACCAAGTTCTCCGCAACTCCGAATTCGACTGATCCATCTTCGCCGAACGCCACCAATGGCGAGAAATCTGCAATTCGTGTGAATAATGTTGGCATCGCAGACCGCGAGAAACCCAGCTCACCCGACAAATGGGCTCATCTGATTCTTGATCAAGCCACTCTGGAAGATGGTTTCGTGCGACTGATCGAAAACGAGAAGGTTTTCACCAAACAAGAATACACGGGCCCAATCGACATTAACGTCACCGCGCGGACAGACCGGCTCAATATCCGGCTGCATGCCTATCGAGGCTCCGTTGTCATCTTCAATTGGGAGGTCAAGCTGCGTGAACTTCGCGTGCTTCGCCCCGACGGTAGTTCTCGACTCGAGTCGGGCTCGCTGGCGAGAGCGAACTTCACGCCGCTCAAGCCGAACACTTGGTACAAGCTGAAGTGGCAAATCCGAGACGATGGCATGGCCGTCTTCGTAGACAATCAACAGGTGTTTGCCGAAAAACGAAACTACGACCTGTCCGCCAAATCGCGTATCGCGGTCAGTTCAACGGACAGCATTGTCGATGTCCGTGAGTTTAAGGTTGAGCCACTATTGGCGCCTCAGACGGGCTTGGATGAACGAGCGCAAGCCATCGAGAAGGAATTGGTGACATTCCGCGAGGCCGACGCCGTTGCAACTAAGAAAGCTGATCCGATCGTTGGCAACTGGCAGTGGTTTGACAGGCAGGAAGTCATCGTGAAAGAAGACGGAACCTTTGCGACGACTACGGGCCGTCGCGGCTACTGGAAGCTGATGTCGAGCACCAGTGAGTTGCGTGCCTACGCCCTCGAATGGGACGGCGGCGCTAGTGTCGATTCCCTCTTGATGTCTCGCGACGGAAAGGAACTCGGTGGCACTAATCAGGTCGGCCACAAGATTGGCGCGAAGCGACTCAGGCCGGGGTTGATTGCTTTGATCTACGAGGGCGCCGATTTTGAAAAGCAGCGTCACGCGCGAATTGACAGCGTTATCAATGTCAATTTTGCCGCTGGCCCGCCCGCACCAGGATTGCCGATCGATGGGTTTTCGGTCCGTTGGATCGGAATTCTCAAGGTACCGGCGACCGGGAACTACACCTTTTTCCTCGATCACGACGACGGGGGACGCCTTTGGCTCGATGATCGGCCGGTGATCGACAATTGGAGAAGTGGTGTGAGCCATGACCAAGCCATTCTCACTTTGCGAGAAGGCTTACATCCAATCAAGGTGGAATACTGTGAGCGCGGTGGTTTTGGAGGAGTCAATCTCTGGTGGAAGTTCGGCGAGCAAGCCCGCGCGATCATTCCGCAATCGGCCTTATTTCATAACGCCGACACTGCGGCGCAATTCGGCGTCACGGGCACAGTTATCGGTGAAGAACGGGACGACAACAGTCTGAAGATGAAGTTCTGTTGGTGTCCGCGAGGAACCTTCGCGATGGGCAGCCCGAAGAATGAGCCAAGTCGGGTCGATGACGAAGATCAAGTTCCCGTGACGCTGACGCAGGGTGTCTGGATGGGGAAGTTCGAAGTCACTCAAGAGGAATGGCGGTCGATCATGGAAACCGACATTCGACAGCAACAGGCGTTGGCCGGCGCAAAGGGATTACCGGGCGACGGCGCTCGCTTTCCGATGTATTTCGTGAGTCACGATGAAGCGACAGAGTTCTGCCAGAAGCTGACCGAGACCGAGCGACGCGAAGGACGATTGCCCGCCGGGTTCGTGTATCGGCTGCCGACCGAGGCGGAATGGGAATACGCTTGCCGCGCGGGAACCACGACCGCCACTGCCTTCGGAAACAACCTCAGCAGCACAGAAGCCAACTTCAACGGCGCGTACCCGTTTAACGGCGCGGCGAAGGGTCCGAATCGCCAGACGACGATGGAAGTCGGCAGCCTGCCAGCGAACGCCTGGGGCCTGCATGATCTCCACGGCAACGTGTTTGAATGGTGCCTCGACAGCGTCAAGAAACTGCCAGGCGGCGATGACCCCGTGGTCCGCCCCATCGCGAAAGAATCACCGCGCATCTTTCGAGGCGGAAGCTGGCGCCAAGACGGCGGCTACTGCCGTTCAGCCGACCGCAATTGGAACGCTCCCACATTCCGCAGCGACGACCTGGGATTCCGCATAGTTCTCGGGCTTGAATTGAAATAGCCAGCCGAGCGGCCGTTTGGCTGAGTGGCACGCCCAGGCCATCGGGGCCATCGAGAGAGAAGTTCCGCCTTTGAAGATCAACCCGGCAGGCAGTTTGGGTAGCGTGAACAGCCGCTTCAATGTCCAGCAGACCCAAAAGTCCTTTTCGATGATTTCAGGAATCAGACCGCGTTGCCCGGCAACAGCCGCAAACAACTGGCCTCGATCCTCAATCGGCAGTCGAGCAACATCATCCATGCGTCACGCTCAGAGTGTCATCCCGAGTGACCATCCTCACGAATTGGCCAATCCAGTCGGTTGTGTATTGAGCGTCCCGCTGAAGCTCTTTGCGGACCTTGGTCGGAACGAATTGCCGAATTCGTGAGATCACCCGGTCGTCAATCGCATCTTTTCCGAGATGCTTCAACGCTTGAAACACTGTGGCACTCAATCGGCTTCCGGCGGGAAGTTCCTTGGGAGCCACATGCTTCATGGTGAAAACACTGTTACCGACCCGCACCTGACGACTCCGGCCATCGGTCAGGTAGACCGGCTTAGACGGAACCTGCGTCGATAGGCCAAGCTGATTTGCTGCGAATGCTCCTGACGGAACCACTCGGCTTCCCGTTTGCCGAGCCAGGGCATCGGCAATTTCGTCGGTCTCAGGGACCACTGCGATCCCTAATCGCTTATTCATCTGCGGAAAGTGGTAAAGCCCACGGCCCAGACGATTGAGCTCGCCATTTTTTGCCAGACGGGACAATGCCTTATCCACCGCATTACGGCTTCCCAGGTCAAGGAAATCCTTGGCGATTAAGACTTTTCCTCGTCCCGATTTGACAACGCGATCACGAATCGCGGTTTGAGTATCAACAGCCATCGTCCCGGTGCTCCTTTGTCAGAAAAATGTATCACTTTTTCTGACCGACAGCAACAGGTTTGTGTCTGCCTTTGCTCCGCAGGAATTGTGTCAAATAGTCCAACGGATTCCATCCTCGCGGTCTCGTTCGCGGCGATACTCTTCCAGGCCGCTGCGCCAGAGCTCAACCAACTGTTCGTTTCTTCTGCGTGCCGATGTATTTGCCAAACGCATGTGTCTCCTGAACCGGCTGCTCCACCGCAACGACTTCGGCATCGCTGGGGAGCACGGACGCATACCGTTCACGCCACAATCGCAACGACTCTTCGGCCGAGTTGGCCTCGACGATCAACGGCAACGCGGACGCGCTCTTGGCCCGAAACCTATTGCCCGGCAAAGCTTCAATGACGATCGGAATCTGCATAATCGAACTCCGAAATAGGCAGTGACTGCATACGTCCCATCACGGAATATTGCCCAGCCAGACCTTGCGGATTCTTCCATTAAAATTTGAGCCGAGCGCGATGGGCATTCTTTTATCGACGGAAGGTGTGATCATTGCCGGCTCGCGGTGAACCCTTCGATGGTTGACATAAAGTTCAAACTCACCAGAGAGTCCATCGTAGACAAACTTCGTGTCAATCCACTGGCCCACTACCTTGTCGGCCAATGGAACCTGAATCTGCTGGGACCGTCTTGCGCCACAATCCTCTGCCCAGCCTCGAAGGATGTTTCCGTTTAGACTCAACCAGAGAGGATCATACCCGTCTCGCCCGTCGTCCCAACTGAAAATGTGATGCCACCCACTATCAAAATTCCGTGGCTCAAACTCAACCGATAATAACCACGATTTGCGAAGATCGAATCCCTGCTTGAGCTTGAGAGGATGAGCCTTCTTCTGACAATCAACAACCGAATCCATCTCGACTCCGTTCGGCGCGTGTGCCAGTAGCTTTTTGAAATTGCGGCCGCAAGACAGTTCATAAGCCGTTTCCAACTGAGGTTCCAAAGCGACCCTGTCGAGCCCCGCCAGAGATTTCAAGGCGGTTTCAAACCAGAAGGCGGACCGTTCGGCCGCCGACGCGCGAACCAGCGAGTCCTTTTGCTTCTGGGCATACTTCAGCCATTCGGTCGCGAGCGCCGTTTGTTCCTTCGACTCGGTGGGGACACGCAGATCGCTGGTGGCGAGTGTGACCAGTTCGGTGTCAGACGATTGCCGCAGGAGCGGTAGACCGCTCGACCAGTCTCGATGCACGAAACAGCGGAAGCGTCCCAAGGACAAGCTCGCGGCGGTGTCCGTGGGATCGTCCTTCAGTTTCTGCTCGGCCTCCTTGGCGGCTTGAGATTGAATGAGCAGTTGCTCGAAGCGTTTGAGTTGTTCGACGGCGCGTGTTTGCAGCGGCGGTTCCTGAGCTCCGAGCGACGCGGACACGGCGGTGTTGCAGCATTCTTTGACCACGTCGTATTGCTCGAATTCCGCCGCTTCGTCCGCCAGCTTGAGGGACGCGATTGCCACCGAGCGTTGTTGGACCGAACCCTTCGCCACCTTGGAGACTTTTTGAATCAGGTCGATCTTTTCTTGGAACGGCGACACGTCAAAGGTTTTCGCC
>JAYVSP010000086.1:0-11261 GCA_043775215.1 Planctomyces sp.
TTATTGTTGTTCTATTCGTCACCCAGGGCTTCGCCTTGGGCTATCGAGTTGCACCCCTTTGGGGCGAAAAACAAGACTGCGCAACTTCAAAACTGACGCGCAATTGGCCCGGACCGACTACTGGCACCTGTGTTGAATCACGGAGCCGCTGGCGGCTGCGGCGTTGGCGGCGCTACGGGCACTGCTGGCTTGGGAAGTTTGGCCCACATGTCGTCCCGTAGTTGCTTCGCCATCTCATCGTTGGGAACAATCTTCAGTACTTTATCAAGTTGATCGACTGAGTTTTGATGATAGCCAAGATATCCATATTGGAATCCAAGCAAGAACCGCCGGGCCGGGTCATCGGGTTTATCGCTGACAGCCTTCTCCAACATACGGAGTTGGTCGGTAAAGTCTTGTGTGTTGCCGTACAACTCCTGATAGTTGCCGACGACAATACCCCATTGATCTTTGGGGAGTACCTGCATCGCTCCTTGCATCGCTCCAGCCGCTTCATCGTAGTTGCCAGTGGCGAACAGGGCCTGTCCCAGCATCATCACCAGCAGCGGATTTTTCGGATCATCGACAATGGCATGCCGCCATGCTTGCGCAGCCCCTTTGTAATCGCCGGCTTTGAAAGCGGCCTCTCCCTTCGCGGAAAAGTCACCGGCACTCGCTGTAACCGGCGGTTGTGTGGCCACCGCGTCTCCCGTAGTTAACGGCAGGACGCTCGTGTAACTGGTCGGTGAGTACGCGACGTACTGGCTTGTCGACGCATACGGACTATACCCGTACCCCGAGCCGTAGCCATATCCAGAATTGCCATAGCCATATCCCGAGCCACCATATCCCCAACCGCCGTATCCCAATCCTCCATACCCGAAACCACCATATCCCAATCCGTACCCGTAACCACCACCAAATCCATACAACAGCGAGTAAAGCAGACCTCTCCCAAATCCATATCCATAGTAAGGGTAGCCGAATCCATAGCCGAAACCTCGGCCACCCCATCCGCTGCCATATTCATAACGATTGTACCCGTAACGATTGTAGCCATAGCCGGAGCGGTTGTAATTGTTATTCACAATGCTGGTCGTGCCTCGATTACCTGTAAATCCGCTCGAATTGCGGGACGCAAAGGAACTGCCGAGGCTGCTGGACATTGATGTGTGATTGGCCAACCGAGTGCCGTTGGCCAAGCTATTGTTGGTACCGGCAAAATGCCGGGAGGAGAATGAATTCGTGGAGCCAACCCGATTGCCGCCGAAGCTTCCACTCATTCCTCCACGACTGTTGACGAAGGTTCCGCTTGCTCCACCACGACTGGCGGCGAAATGATTTCCGACGAATGATCCGCCTGCCGCACGACCGACTCCTACTCCAGACATTCTCGGCGACATTGAGGAGTGCATCACCCCGACATTGCCTCCGCGAAAGGATCCCGCGGAGCCCATGTTGCCTCGAAATGTTGTGCTGGGTGCCATTCCACCGATGCGAGCGCCGCCCATGGCTCCGCTATGGCTGATCCCGCCATTCCCGCGATACATCCCGCCGGACATCCCACCCATATGGGGGCTGGCAATACGCCCGCCTCCAAATGAGCCGCCCATGTGGCCGCCTCCGCCACCGTAATGACCACCTCCCCCGCCCCCACCGATATGACCACCTCCTCCGCCACCAAAGTGGCCGCCACCTCCACCACCACCGTGCCCACCACCGCCACCGCCGTGGCCTGCATCGGAGGGAACTGGGAATAACGAAAATCCAAAAACTGAGACAATGAGCAGCAGCTTGCTGAACGATGTTCGCAACATGATACGCCCTTTCCTTTCCTGATTGGTCTGTGTCGTCCGTGAGAAATCCAGCATCACTCTTTGACACGGGTTGAATTTGCCTCTGTGTATCAACAGCTCAATTTGATACGTGTCTTCCCTCAGAAGAAATGGTGGATTGATGACATCCTCGAAAGTTTGCGGAAAGTCCATGTCTTCGCAGTTTCGGGTGTGATGCGGAGGCGAGCGGGGGACGTCAGTCCTCCGAGTGCTGTTCAGTTTGTCTACTCAGAGATCGTCCCCCGCTCGCCGGTCGGGTGCTCGTTGCGGCGTAAACTGGCACACCACAGCCGAAAGCGATCGAGGTATAAGTAGACCACCGGCGTCATGTAGAGCGTCAGCATTTGGCTGAAGATCAGTCCGCCGACGGTGGCGATACCCAGTGGACGGCGAAGTTCTGATCCGTCGCCGGTGCCCAGCGCCAGCGGTAGACCACCCAACAGCGCGGCCATCGTCGTCATGGTGATTGGGCGAAATCGCAGGATGCAGGCTTCAAAGATCGCCGCTTCGGGAGACTTGCCGTGATGGCGTTCGGCTTCCAGTGCGAAGTCGATCATCATGATTGCGTTCTTTTTCACGATGCCGATCAGCAGCAGAATGCCGATCAACGCCATCACGTTGAGTTCCGTGCGGCACACGATCAGCGCCAACAGCGCACCGACTCCGGCCGATGGCAGCGTCGAGAGAATCGTCAGCGGATGAATATAACTCTCATACAGTAGTCCCGCAAAAGATCTTTGGCGGTTGGTCGTTTGAGGTTATTGTTCATGCGAACTGATTTTTCTCAATCGCAAGGAGGCGATCATGGCTTGGACGTTGTCGGATTTGGAGTGGGACGCGTTGGACAAGGCTCGATTTTCGACGGTGGACGCGGCGGTGTTTCGCAACGCGACGATCATTCTGATGAGCGAGTTCGCTTGTTTGAGGATTAGCCCTGCCCAATCTCAAGTCACCCGGCAATATCGGGGTCACGCAGAGTTGCTCCATAACACGAAAGTTGCGGACGTTCAGAAAATGCGCCGGGCACCGCGTGACGTGACATCCGTTGGTTGGGTAGGATGTCTTCTCACGATTTCCAGTGGACGTCGCGTGTCGGAGGCTTTCGTCATGCGTGCAGCAACAATCGACGACGAATTAGAAATGAATCGCACGGCCTACGCAGAGAACCGGACGCGAATTCGTCAGGCGGGCTGCGGCCATTATGCGGCGATCGCCGCTGGTAGGCTGATCGCCATCACCGCGAATTTTGAAGAGGCCGTTCAAGCCATTCAGTCGCTCGAGCCGCCGCCGACGCACTACGCAGTCTTTCCCGCGGGCGAAGAGCCAGCCTTTGAGATCATCGACGATCTCCGCGAAGAGGTTCGTTGATGGCCACCGCAATTTGGCAATGCTCCGCGAATGGTCGCTACTGGCTCGACGTGTTGGTGGGGAACCTTCAGGTATCGTTTCTGCCGAGTCATCTGGGACTGTCCCGCGAAAACGTGGTCGATTTCAGTGACCTGACCTTCTGTTGTGACTTCTGAGCGGAGGCCTCATGACCGATCACTCGACACCATTGGGCGGCATGTGCCGCGACCGATTCGACTCCTTGCGCGAGTTGTTCGCGGCCAAGCTCGAATCGAGTGACGACCTCGGTGCGTCGGTCGCCGTCAACATCGACGGCGAGATGGTGGTCGATCTGTGGGGCGGCTGGGCCGATCAGGCTCGCACCGTGCCGTGGACCGAGAACACGATCACCAACGTGTTCTCCACCACCAAGACGATGACCGCGCTCGCCGCGCTCGTGCTGGTTGATCGCGGTGAGCTTGACCTCGACGCGAATGTCGCCGCGTACTGGCCTGAGTTCGCGGCGCGGGGCAAGGCGGGAATCAAGGTTCGTCATCTGCTGTCGCACACCTCGGGCGTCTCGGGCTGGGATCAGCCGGTCACTATCGACGACGTGTACGACTTCGACAAGTCCACCGCCATGCTGGCCGCGCAAGCACCCTGGTGGGAGCCGGGGACGGCATCAGGCTACCACGCTCTGACCTACGGCCACTTGATCGGCGGAGTGATCCGACGCATCACAGGCCAGCGCCTGGGCGAGTTCTTTGCTGAGCAAATTGCGGGGCCGCTGGGTGCCGACTTCCACATCGGCCTCGCGCCCTCGGAGTTCCATCGCATCTCCAACGTGGTGCCGTGGCCGCCGCAGCGGACGTACCCGGAAGGACTCGACCCCAACAGCCCTGCGTTCAAGACTAACACCGGCCCGGACCTGTCCATGAACCTTGAATCTTGCTTGACCGAGCGCTGGCGGCGCGCCGACATCGGCGCGGGCAACGGCCACGGCAATGCCCGTTCGGTGGCACGCCTCCAGTCGGCAGTGGCCTGTGGTGGCGAAGTCGATGGCGTTCGGCTGCTCTCGCCCAAGACGATCGACCGGATCTTCGAAGTGCAAAGCAACGGCGTCGACCTCGTGCTGGGCATCCCGCTCAAGTTGGGCATCGGTTATGGACTGCTCCCCATGCCGAACGTGTTGCCATTTCTCCCGGAAGGCCGGCTGGCCGCGTGGGGCGGCGCGGGCGGCTCGCTGGTGATCGCCGACGTGGACCGCCGCCTGACCTTCGCTTACGTGATGAACAAGATGAGGCCGGACCTGATCAACCCCATCACAGAGGCGCTGGTCAAGCGGTTGTACGACATCGTGAATCGCTGAGTCACACGCTGCGCTGAATTATTTCACTCCTTTTGGGCGAGGCGGCAGGTCGTCTGCCGTGCGGCCCAGCACGATTTGGTCGAAGGCGGCTCCGCCTCCGAGGCTGTGTAGCGTGAGCGACTGGATGTGGACGGGCTGTTTATGAAACAGCTCCCAAAGATCGACTTGGACGACTTGCCATTCGATCGGGACTGGGCCGGCAATCTTTTTGGTGGCGACGGCTCCTTCGCGGATCGTGAGGTCTCCGCTCGTGAAGGCATAGCCGCCCGACGGAAAGTTGCGCCCGATCAATAGGCCGAGGCCGGTCGTTTGCGGCGATGTCGCTTTCCAAGCGAATTGCAGCCAGCGGTACTGACCGGGTTCGGGTTTCTCGGCGATCTCGAAGTTCCAATTCGAGATTGCGTGGCCGAAGGGGGGACGAAACAGTGCGCCGGCATTGCCCGCTTGTTTCAATGACAAACATTTGCCTCCCGAGAATGCACCGTCGTAGAGGAAATCGAAGTTCGGGTTATGGCCGTGCTTCAGGCTCGAGCGGAGATCGGTTTCGTCTTCATCGAACAGCACGGCAACAGGTTTCTTCGCGACGGCGTCGGGATGCGAGCAGCCAAGTCGCTCGCCGTGAAATACAAGTTCACCGAGTCGCAGATTGCCGGATGGCCAGGTTCCACCGCCGGTACTGACGAAGCGAAACTTCGCAGATTCCAATGGGGTTTCGAACCAGTGTGTGTGAACTCGCGGCGCGGGATCGGGAGAGCCGTGCCAGCGGGATCGATCCGACGCCGGAGTTCCCGGCTTGGCAGTCGGATCAAGCGGAGCGTCTTCCGGGCGTGGCTTTCGCGACTTGGGTGCCGGGTCATCGCAAGCGTTGAGGATAATTCTCGGTCGCGTGGGATCAATTTCCAAGTCGGGTGCATTGGGTGGCGGAGTGAATTCCGAGTTCGTGGCGACGTCATCGGAACTGGCTTTGATACCGGCATCCCAGGTGAGGAATGGGCCGTCGCGCCACGACTCGTTGGCAGCGTCCCACCATTGCAGGCGGACGTCGCGGAACCAGGATTCGGGATGAGCCGGGTCTTCGGCGATCGTGACGCCCGTGACTTTCAGTTGTTCGCGAAACGTGTCGATGACGAGCGACAGTTTTTGCCGCCAGCCGGAGTCGATGTAATTGATGTCGCTCCAATCGAGCCACGGGCGCGGCGGCGCATCAGGCTTGCCATCGGTGAGCAATTCGATGGGCTGTTTCCATTCGCGCGGGTCGCCGTGTGTCGGCGGGTCGGACCACGCTTGGATGAGCGTTGGCGAGTCGGTCAGCAAATTGGGCATGAGCGGAGCGGACTCGGCGGCCGAGTTCCCCCAGCCGGACATGCGCGTCGTCGGCACAATCTTGGTGATTGGCCAGCCCATCCAAATGCGGTTGTCGGGCAGCGGGCCGAACTGAAACTTGATGTCTCGCTCGCCGGGTTTCTTTGGCTCACCGGGAGGTCGCAGACGGACACCGAACGGCACGAGGTGTCGATGCCACTTCGAAGTCAGCGGTCCGGTGAAGCGATGGATGTCGCCGGTCCAGGTGGCCACCAGCAAGTCACCCTCCTTCATGAATTTGAGGGTTGCCAGCGCGTGCAAATCACGTTCAGCGAGCACTTCGCCGCTGGTGGAGAGCAGGGTCAGCATTCCCATTTCGCTACTGACCGCGAGGCGTGTTGCATCGGCTGAGATTGCGGGATTGCGCAGGAATTCTTCTCCGGTGAACTGCCAGATAAGTTGGCCGTCCGCCGAGTACCACTTCAATTGGCGTTCATAGGTGACCGCGACGAATTGGCCATCGGGAGTCGGCAGCGCGACGTCGGCGGGAGTGAAGAGCGTGCTGATGATCTTCTGATCGCGAATGACGACAACTCGGCCGCCGTCAGTGTCGGTTTTCAAGACGAGCGTTTTGCCATCGGCGCTGAACTGCCCGCCGGTGATGTTGCCGGTCGGAGCGACGTCGAGCGACCAGAGTCGCTGTCCGTCGATGGCCGTGTGCGCGGAGGCGTTCGTGCCGCCGGCAGCCACCAGCGTATTCGCGTCGGGGACGAAGAGATGACGGCGAGGACGAAGATTTGAGATTTGAGATTTCGGATTTGAAATTTCAGATGACTTTGAATTCAAAATGCTCCACTTCAATTCGCCATCGAGCGACCAGACGGCCAAGCCGAGGTCTCCAGCCGTAGCGACCCATGAAGCATCTGGCGCGGTCGCGAAGCTGTTGATGCCGCGATCGAGAATGTCTGACCCGTTTGCCCAACTCGTCGCGCGTTTCGGCAGTCCAAACAGCGCGAAACGACGAGTCGCCTCCCCCTTCGCATTGAGCAAATACAAGTGATAGCCCTCGGCCGTGTGCTTGTCGAAGCCTTGCACGGCAAATCCGTCGCCAACCGCCTGCGGCGAATAAGTGAAATGGTCACCGATTCGCTGACGCCAGCTCCCCCCGCCCAGGTTCCCCTCACCCGTGTTGAGGTTGAAGGCATACAGGTTCTCGTGCCAGTTGAAGGCATTGACGATTCCGGTGCGGCCGTCAGCCGAAATGGCGATGTCCTTGAAGTGCGGACCAAAGCGGAACTCGATGGCTGAAATGTTGGGCTGAGGCAACCACGGCTCAATGCGGCGGCTCGTGGGCAATCCGAAGTGCGGCGTCAAAAGTTCAGAGGTGGACATTGAGATGTTCGCGATGCCGCTGCGATTGGGCACGGTGAAATGACCGCTCGCTCCGTCGCGGCCTCGCGTATTCGTGAAGAACTCCGTCAGCAGGCGTCTGTCTTGGCTCCAGATGCTCAGCCAAATGGGCAGGTTTGCGTTGATGGGCTTGTCGTCCGCGTCGAGGATTTCCGCCTTCCATTCCAACTGCGATCCGCGAGCGACGTTGGCCGCCGGACTCCCGATTTTCAGGCGGTGTGGCTTCACGGGAAGGATTGCGTAGAGGCGAACCGGAGTGGATCGCAGATCGGACAGCACAGGAATGCTCGTGTTGAGCGGCTCACCAAATCGGCTCACCGACGCATCGCCTGCCTGCCGGGGCGGGGACGGCCGGTATGCAAACATGTCGTATACAAAATCGTTGCCCGCCTTGAAATCCACCATCGCGATGGCCGGCGCGCGCTGGCTCATCATCAGGCTGGTTCGCCAAGCTTGACCCGGGTTGTCTTCGAGCATGCGGGTGTTGTTGACCACCCACACGAACCGCGCGTCGCCGCTGAAGCGTTCAAACAACAGCACTTCCGGCTGATTGCATTCCGCCACCGGAGTGACGTCGGCCAGGATTTGTTTCAGATCAACTGCATGATCGAAGAACCAGCGCGGCAGGCGGACGTAGAGCGAATCGTCTTGAGCCAATTCGCCTTCGTGCTTGTTGAGTTTGTCGAAGGCGAGCCCCAGCGGTTCGGCCTGCGGCAGCGCGGCTTTGACCAATTCTTCGCGGCAGGTTCCATCGAAAAAGAGCCGCGTGGCGGGCGACGATTTCTTGAGCTCCGTCAATGCGGCCGTGAGCGGCGGGTCCAGCTCGACGCTCTGCCCGACGATCAGCACGGCTTGCACATCTTTGAACGAGTCGGGCTTGAGGTCTTCGACGAACACAAACTTGGCCGGGCGGTGCGAGTACAAGCAGGCGTTGTACGCCTCGAACAGTTGCTCGTGGTATTCACTGCCGAGGTGGCTGTGCCAGCCGCTGATTTTTTGCATGCGCGTCGAGACAACGATCACCACTCGGTCGCGGTTTTCCAGCGTGACGTGCCACGGGCCGTACACCGTTAGCAGATCGTTGAGCGACCGCAGCATGGTCAGCAGTCCCGGCCCACCGGCGCGCGAGTCGTTCTCGATCGGAGTCCAATCGCGCGGCCGGCCACTCCAGCCGATCCCCTCCGCGCCGCGTAACACCATCGGTAAGAGCGTCGGCAACAACATGCCGCCGGTGCCGTCATCGTTCCAGATTTCGGGATGTCCCCAAGCTCGCTTGCCTGGGCGTTTTAGAAAATCGACCGCGTGAGCCGTCCAGCTCGGAGGTTGAATCTGCTCCATTTGATAATGCAGATCGACCTCGTCGGCGTTCTGAAAAATTGTCGGCGGATGCGTGAAGACGGCTCGATATGGCCCGGTCATCGTGCTCAACAGGATTTTGCCGGGTGCAACTTTGACTTGAGCTTGCCGCAATTCTTGCTCAGCCTTGATCGCCTGCGAGAACACGTCATCGCTCACGTCGTCCAGGACCGGCGACCACTGGCCGGAATCCTTCACCGCTTTGAGCGCCGCTTGAAACGCCGTCTTCTGTTGCTCGTCCTTGGCCGCAGCGGCGGCCGTCTTACCGAGCCACCAATTCGCCGCCCAACTCCAACCGCGAAAGGCCGGGTACGACTGAAGTGCGTCATTGACCTCGCCAAGATCTTTCTCGCGCTGCTCGGCCGTACGTCCGTCGAACCCCGTGCCGAGCGGCAGGCCGGCGTCCATCATCAGGAAGATGCCCCGCTGCTCTTGCCCGAACGCGCCCCGCGCAGCCACCGTCTGCCGCAGCGTGTTCTCGATGCGTGCCTTCTCTGGCGCGACAGACAGCGGATCGGACTTCAATCGCTCGGCCAGATCGTCGGTCGGCACCTTCTCGACGACATGCTGCTTGATCCCCGCGCCGGCCATCCCGATGCGGTCCGCGAACAGATTTAGGTTCAGCTTGCGAGCCACTCGAACGTGGTCGGCAACCAAGTCTGGCACATCAAACGGAGATAGCTTTCCGCTGGCGCTGAATGGAAACGACGAGGCGTAATCGCCGTACTGCACGAGGTTGAACTTCGGCGGCGTTTCAATTCCCTCGCCGATGACCAGATATTGCGGTGCGACAGTAAAGCCGGGCGCGTCCGCGGTCAGCAGATATCGTCCGGGCACCAGAGTGCGCGTGACGACTTCGGGAATCTGGAAGCTATTGGGCCGATCCAGCGTTGTGAGTACGTCGTGCCCGAACAGTGCTCGCTGAGCCGCAGCCGGACCTGCTTCCGGCGGCAAGTTGCCGGGTGTCGCAGAGTCCTTCTGTAGCACGGACGGTGCCGAGTCTGCCAGAGGCTGCAACAGCACCCGCCATGTCCGCGGCGTTTCTTCCGGGTACGGCGTTCGCGTCACCACGCTGACCGGAATGCTCTCGCCACGTCCGTAATACAGCCGATTCAGTGGCGTGAAAATCGAGATACTCCCCTTCGCGTTCGGAACACGCACCTCGACCACCGTATCAAGCTGATCGTCGCTGCCCGAACCGCGGACGTCGGAACTGATCCGCAAGTGATACAACCCACTCGCCTCCGCCGGGACTTTGATGCGTGCCTCGGCCAGCGGCAGCGCGACGAAGTCCGGCGTGTTGAACGGCCGCAGCCAAAGACGATTTTGGATTTTCAATTTTGGATTTTCAATTTCCGTGGACTCAGACTTCAAATCTGAGATCTCCGATTTCAGATTTGAAATTTGAGATTTGGAATCTGAGATCCCCTCGCTCGACTCGCGACTGATCACCACCGGCACCGCTTCGCCCGCCGTCCAGACCGCGCTCGGCAGAGTCGCTCGCAGAAACTCCACGTTGGCGTGCAACGCGCGTTTGAATGCTCCGCTCGCACGATCGTAGACAGCACACAACTCGGCCGAATCATCGCGTTTGACGAACAGCTCGTCCTTCCATACGGCGATGTCTTCGACTCGCGTGTTGGCCGCTCGCGCCGAAAGCGGCTTCTCCAGCCGCACGCCGTCCGTTGGCTTTCCATTTTTGTCGAAGACTTTCACTTCGTCCGTGTCGCGAGCCAGCACCAGCAATCGTCCCTCGTCATCGACGTCGAATGCGTCGCGCCAGCCGTCCCACGGATTGCCGGCCGCACCGAGATCCACTTTCCACAGCAACTTCCCGTCGAAGCCAACACACGTCACGGCATTCTCAAACCGAACATAAAACCGTTGCCCGGTTTCCCACATGCGGAACCGCGCCAACTTCGCGACCGTGTTCAACCCGGCGGCATCGAGCGGATACGTCGTGACCAACTTGCCCACCGGAGACACGCGCACGATGCGATTGCGGTTGGAGTCGTATCCGAAAAAATCGCCGCTCGACCCAGCGTGCAAGTCACACGGCGAGAAATACTGCACCTGATCATTGTTGAGAAAATCGTTGACCGCACCGATCTGTATGAAGTCGGGCCGCCACGTCTTGACTGCATGCGTGAAATGTCCGTGAGCCGTGCCGATGATTCCGTCCGCGTTCGCCGTGCCGCGCGATATAGCGGTCGTCAACCGCATCCCCGCTCGCTGCGAACCGTCACGTTCCATGCGCAGCAAATAGCCGTCTGCCGCGAAGTACAAGCGGCCATCACGCCCGATCGTCAATCGGCTGCGCGGAATGTCGAACTTCGCATCCTCGTGCGAGATCACTTTTTCCAGCCGCACCTCCGCCGCCGACAGACTCCCGTAGTGCAAGCTTCCAGCTTGCAACAACAAACAAGTCGCACACGCGACGCACTGGCGGACGGTCAGCATGAGATCCCTTTCTCGAACGAATGACGAATAGCGAAAGGCTCTTCCGGTATTCCGGGGAGGCAAGTTTCAAAGCCACGGATGAAACACGGATTGAACACGGATCAGGACAGCGAACAAGGCCAAGAAGAATCGAGTAAGGTCACGGAACGAGAGTGCGTAACGCTTTCTAACCTCTGGCTTGGTCCGTGCTGTTCTCCGCGGAACGAAAACTGTTGTCCGGCATT
>JAYVSP010000087.1:0-7393 GCA_043775215.1 Planctomyces sp.
GGTCGAGCGTCTCCAGGGCGGGGAGTTCGGCGAGCGACTCCAGCCCGGCGTCTGTGATCCGGCGGCAATGGCCCAGTTGCAGGTCTCGCAGCCGGGGGAGCGAACGGAGATGCTTCAGCCCGGCGTCCGAGACTTCCGAGGCGTCACCGCCGACGCCCAGCCATTCGAGCGACTCGATCCGTCCCGCGTGCGCGAGCGCCTCGTCGGAGACCGGCATGTTGTAGGCGTAGAGTTGCTTGAGCTTCGGCAGCTTGGCGATGCTGGCCCACCCGCGATTCACGATTTGCGTCGCACCGATGCTGAGCGTTTCGAGGTCGGTCAGCTTTTCGACAAACGCGATGTCGTCATCGGTCAGCGTGTTTCCACTGATGTCAAGAACCGTCAGGTCCGTGAGTTTTCCGATCGTTACGGCTGCCTCGCCGGTCAGGCTCGTGTCTCGAAGGTCAAGACGCCATACGTTGCCGTAATCATGAAATCGATTCGGCGCATTCATTGCGAATCCAGACTCGACAATTCTTTCGATCGTCGTTGCCGAACATCTGATCGATCCGAGTTCAATTGAATGCACATTCGGCGTTTGTGGAAGACGATCGGTGATTGCTTCCGTCACCGACGAGGCACTCAATGAGATGCTCGCCGCAAACGTCAGCTTGTCGAGTTCCGACAGTGTTTCATTCACAACTTTGTTTTGGTTTTGGCAACGGACTTCGTAAATCCGAAAAGGTTCCTTTGGCAGTTGGTCGAGCGTCGGAATCCCGAATTGCCGCGACCAGTAAATCGTCTTCGATAACGGCGAATGCTCGCCTTCGTTGGCGATCACGATTGAGATCGCGCCACCGGCGGCAAGGATGCGCCGGGCCACGCGCAGGTCGGGAGCTTCGCTCTCGTCGGTTGGCATGGTCATGCCGAGACGCGGATGCTGACGCACGAACTCGGCGAAGGCTTGTGGTGTGACTTGAGTCTCTTGGCAATCGAGCTGAATCAGATGCGTTTGATCTTTGAGAGCCGTGAGACCGGCATTGGTGATCTTCGTGCCGGTGAGACCGAGATGGCTCCACTTCGGCGATTGATGCTCGCCGAGTCGGCGCAGCGTGTCATCGGTGATTCGGGTGTTGGTCAGATCGACAGAGAGAATTGCCGGGAGGTCCATCAACACGTTTGCGACGGAATCGTCCACCGCGCAGTTATTGAGTCCGAGGTGAACCAGCTTCGGCAACGCGGCGAGCGGCTTCAATCCCTCGGTCGTCACCTTCGTGTTGCCGATCAAGAGGCTCAACAACTCGGAGCACTTCGCAACGTGCGGCAGACCCGCATCCGTCACTTCGGTGCCGTGCAAGTTCAAGTAGCCGAGGCGTGGGAACTCCGGCAACACGGCGAGGTCGTCGTCTTTGATCGGCAAGCCCGCCAAGACGAGCACCTCCAGCCGCTTGAGTTTGGCGAACTGTGGGAGGCAGGCTCCGGTGAGTTTGGTGTTGTGCAGGTCGAGCGCACGAATCGTGGAGCAGTCGGCGAGGCGGGCGAGGTCTTGGTCTTGAATCGTCAGGCACTCGGAGAGATCGACGCCGGTGAGGAAGTAGCCCTGTCGCTCCGCGACAGGGATTGCCGAGCGCGCATCCGACGTGGTGGGTGGCACGCCCTGACCATCGGGAAGGGCGTGGTCGGAGTCGTTGAGCCGTTCACCACGCCCATCGCGTTGCTCTGGGCGTGCCACCCGGTTTGTGGTGGATTGAACGTCGTTCGCGCGAGCGGCGTCGTTCGATGTTCGGAATTCCTGTCGTGGAGCGACAGGGCGACTGGCGGCGAGCCACTCGTCGGCGTGGCCGGCGAGGCGGACTTTGCCGCCGACCGACCAGACCCACTCGGCCACCGCGCGATGATCGGTGCCGTCCCAGATCACCTCGCAATTCGGCTTCGCCTCACGCAACGCGGCGACGCCCAGCGGGGTGATGTTCGGGCACGTATTGATGTCGATGTGCCGCAGCTTCGGCAGCGTGGCGATCGACTCAAGACCAACGTCCGTCAATCCGGGCTGACGATTAAGTGCCAACGTTTCGAGGTTGGACAATCGCGCGAGCGTGGCTGCGGTGGCGTCATCAATACCGACATGGTGGAGGGACAGGTCGCGAAGCTGCGGCAGCGCATCGGGCAAACGAGCCCACGTCGATGGTCGTAGTCGCTCAAGTCCGTTCGGCAATAGACCGACACTGAGGTTATTCAGCGATGGCATTCGCAGCACTTGGCGAAGTTGTTCGTCGGTGAATTGATAGCACGTCATGGCGATGATTGACGGCGACTTCCGCAGACGCTCGGCAACCGCTTCCGTGAACTGTCGAGAGTCGATCGCAAGATTGCTCAACGGCCGGACGCTCAAGATCGCAAGGACGCCATCGGCGGTCACTCCGGTCTCTTCGAGACCAACGTGTGTCAAACTTGGAAGCTGACTGAGCGTGGGAATCACGTCGTCGGTCACATTTTTGGAGTGCTCCAAAACAATCTCCCGAACGGATTTCAACACGTTTAGCTCGCGTTTGATGCTCAGCGAATCAACGTCGGTTGAGGCGAGTTGCACGATAACGACGCGAAATGGTTCCTTCGGCAAGGCTTCGCCCTTCTTGATGTCATGCCGTTGGCCGTCATGCAGAGTCTCGACGGAGACGCCGACCTGCCCATTCCGGCTGAGCACCCATTCGGCGGCGGCGCGGTCGGGGTCGGACTGTGGCGTACGCGGCTCGCGTGCGTTCGTAGGATGGGCACTCTTGCCCGTCCCGTCTTCTTGACCGACCGCCGACGGCTTGGCTGCCTCATCGCCGTTCGAGGGACGGGCAAGAGTGCCCATCCTACGATCATCCTCCGTGGTTCGCGGCGCGCGGTGGAGGAACAGCGGAACCAGCACGCTCAGCAGCACGACCGAGAGCAACGCGGCGACCCACTTTGGAGTGCTCCGGCTTGGCGGAGCTTTGGACTCTTTGGCGAAGCCTTTGGATGCGGCGTCGCTCGGCAACGGCTGGGTCGCGGCCGGCTCGTAGGTTGGGATTCCATCCCGACCGTTCGGCGGGGGAAGGGTCGGGATGGAATCCCAACCTACTTCGCGTGGCGTGGGTGGGTTGTCGCTGGTTGGTCGGGAGTCTGTTGCGCGAGGCTCGTCACGCGGAGCGGTGACGGCTACGTTGGCGGCGGAGTCGGCGTTTTGGTCGGGGGGGCGGATGATGGTGCTTTGCAGCGTGGACGGGTGCGTGAGCGGTGGTCGTTCCTCGGCGGGAGCGTCGTCGGACGCGCGCTGTTTCTGCGCGGCTTGATGGGCTTGAGCGGTGGCCAGCAGTGCGGGGAGGTTGGCTCCGGCACAAAACGGTTCGATCGCGCGGGCCACGTCGAGCGGCAAGGGGAATCGCTCGGCCGGGTCTTTCGCCAGCATCCGCTGGAGCAAGGCTTCCAGTTCCGGCGGCGCGTCGGGGCGCAGTTGGCTCAGCGGCGCGGCGACGGTGGACTCGTGAGCCTTCATCTTCTTGAACAGCGTGGTGAACTCCGGCCCCGCGAACGGAGCCTTGCCCGACAACAATCGAAACAGCGTGCAGCCGAGACTGTAAATGTCCGCGCGAATATCGACCCGATGCGTGTCGGCAATCTGTTCGGGAGCCATGTAGTCGATCGTCCCCATCACCTGCCCGGTCGAGGTCAGGTCTTCGACAATGTGCTCGCCATGCAGCAACGCCAAGCCCAGGTCCAGCACCTTGACGACTCCGTCCTGCGAGAGCAGCAAGTTCGAGGGCTTGATGTCGCGATGCACAAGACCATGCTCGTGAGCGTGCTGCAAACCGAGAGCGGCCTGCCGGACGATCTCGCAAGCGTCGGCGAGGCGCAAGCCGTGCGCCGCGTCAGCGAGGGAGACGTGGAGCACGTTTTGAACGTGCTCGGCACGATGAAATCGTGCCCCACGTATTTCTTTGACGGCGATCGCCACGGCGGCCAGGTCGAGACCGGCGACGTATTCCACGATCAAGAAATAGACGCCTTCATCCTCGCCCGCATCGTGAGCTTCAATGACGTTGGGATGCCGAAGCTGACCAATCGCCTCCATCTCGCGCTGAAACCGAGCGACCGCCGCCGCGTCCTTGGTCTTCTCGGCCGGCAACACCTTGAGCGCCACAAACCGCTTCAACCGCCGATGCCGAACTTGATAAACCGCTCCCATCCCCCCTTGGCCCAGCTTGGCGACCACTTCGTATTCCCGCTGCAAGCGGCTCGGCAACGCCAACCCCAGCTCGGACGCGGGCGACGTCAACGCTTCCGATTTGTCCGAGCGAGTAGGCGACATGCGAGGATTGGCTCCGGGAACGAATCACAATGTGCTGCGAGAACAACGATGTTGGGCGGGAGATTCTATTCATCGACTGTCCGCGAACGGAACGCAACGTCAACAAGTCACTCTCCTTCGCATTCAACGGAGACAATCCGATGCGTATTTGGATTCCAATTCTGCTGCTGCTCACGATGGCCCTGACGGGCTGCGACAAGGAGGAACAACTCCGCAAGTGGCAGCAACAACAAGTCGAACAACTCCAACAACAAGCCCGCGAGAACTCTGAAACTGCACGAGAACTGGTCAAGGCTGATGCTCAGGCCCGGCAAGAAGTGGCTGTCATTCACCGTGATCTGCAATCCGAACGGATCGAGATTGGCCAGCAACGGGATGCTCTCGAAGTTGACCGTAAGGAAGTCGCGACGGCTCGTCAGCGCGTGCCATTGATGGCCGCCGCATTTCAAGGCGGTGCCGTGTTGCTGACGTGTGCGCTGGGACTCGGTGTCTGCGGATGGTTGCTGTCCGGAGTTTCAAAGCCTGACTCCGATGGCGAACTCGAAGACCTGCTGGTACTAGAAGTCGGCGGTGAATCCACGCCACTCTCGTCTTCGCGCCGGCTGGATTCACCCACGATCACACCGGCAATCGACCATCAACAACCTGCCCCTCACCTCGCTGCGTGAGGTGATCTTTGCAAAAGGCTTCGTCTTGTCCCACATCGTCACCGTTAAAACCGAGGTGCGCGATCCGGTCGCCGTATCAGCGGCTTGCCGACGATTGCATCTCCCTGAACCGATCGTCGGCTCGACACGACTCTTCTCTGGAGTCGTGTCGGGCCTCGCGGTCCAACTTCCCGATTGGCGCTTTCCGCTTGTCTGCCAAACCGAGACCGGCCAAGTGCTGTTCGACAATTTCAATGGACACTGGGGCGATCGCGCGCATCTCGATCGCTTTTTCCAAATGTATGCGGTTGAAGAAAAGTGGCCTGATGCAATTGCATCGCGGTCACGAAGCGTTCGATCAACTCGGCGGCTTGGAATCCCTAAAGGCGTTTTGTTGTCGCGCTCTTCGATACGGTGTTCGTCGCGCGGGAGTGCGCCCTCGCGGAGTTTTGTTGCTGGGTGTTCCCGGTACCGGAAAGAGCGCCTTCGCCAAAGCTCTTGGCAATGAGACAAGTCGGCCGACATTGACGCTCGATGTCGGGTCGCTGATGGGTAGCCTCGTCGGCGAGTCGGAAAGGAACATTCGTCAAGATTTACGCATCGCCGATGCGATGGCTCCCGCAGTCCTTTTTCTCGATGAAGTCGAGAAAGCGCTCAGCGGAGTCGCTAATTCCGGCCAGACCGATAGCGGTGTGAGCTCGCGGCTTTTCGGCACTTTTCTCTCGTGGTTGAATGATCGGACCTCGGATGTGTTCGTGATCGCGACATCGAATGATGCCTCGAAGTTGCCGCCGGAATTTTCGCGCGCAGAGCGATTTGACGGAGTCTTCTTTCTCGATCTGCCGAACCGCGAGGAACGACGAGCGATCTGGAATCTGTACCTCGAAGCCTTCGACCTGGATCGCGATCAGAAGTTGCCGACCGACGAGTCGTGGACCGGCGCAGAGATTCGCTCGTGCTGTCGGCTCGCCGCTTTGCTCGACCTACCGCTAACCGAGGCCGCGCGAAACATCGTCCCGGTGGCCGTAACCGCCAATGAATCCGTCGATCGTCTCCGCACCTGGGCGTCCGGTCGCTGCCTCGATGCCACTCGCGCTGGAATCTATCAGAAATCGTCAGCGGCTTCTTCGCGCTCCTCAAGAAAAGTCGTGCGCGATCCGTCTCTCAATTGAACACCTTCACCTTCTCACTCCTATGGAGGTCTTCATCCCATGAGCCAATCGCCTCCAACCTCGCGTCGGACTACTTCCGCCGAACGACTACAAACCAGCACGGCCGCCGTGCGTTTGAGTCTGCGTTGGTTCGGTGTCCGCAAAACCCTCAGCCCAGAACAAAAAGCCGAAGCCGCCGAAGCGTTCGGGGCCGCTGGCGAGTTCCTGAGCGCCGGCAAGAAGTTGCTCGACACGCGGCATCCAGCCTACAGTGCAGTCAGCAGCGTTCGCGGTCGCATACAATCCGTATGGAAAGGACTCTCGCTGCCGTACCCCGAACCCGCCATCCGATTGATTCGACGCGACGACATCGAGCGACTCGATTCCGAATTAACGTCGTTGCGCGGTGAGCTGACCAATGCCGTCGAGCAACTCGACCGGCGATACGCCGAACTGCGAACCACCGCGCAGCAGCGGCTCGGTCGGTTGTTCAATCTCTCCGATTACCCGGCTTCGCTGAGCGGCATGTTTGCCGTCGATTGGGATTTCCCGTCGATCGAACCACCGGACTACCTGCGACAACTCAGTCCAGAACTTTACGAGCAAGAATGCCGCCGCGTCTCCGCACGATTTGATGAAGCCCTGCAATTGGCTGAGCAAGCCTTTCTGGCCGAACTCTCACAACTCGTCACACATCTGACCGACCGGCTCAGCGGGACCGAGGATGGCAAGCCGAAGGTCTTTCGGGACACCGTCGTCTCCAAGCTGACCGAGTTCTTTGAACGATTCCGGCGGATGAATGTGCGATCGAACGAGCAACTCGACACTCTCGTGTCGCAGGTCGAAGACCTGGTCAACGGCGTTCAGCCGCAATCACTCCGTGAGAATCGTGTCCTCCGCGAGTCCGTCGCTGCGGAGTTGAACCAATTGCAACCCGTCTTCGATGGCCTGTTGGTTGACCGGCCGCGGCGGAACATTCTCCGAATGGCTGGTTCGATACCAGTGCAAGAGGCCGCCTGATGCAACTCGTTATCACGCCGGTCGGCGAAGTCCGCAGCCTCTACACCGAATCGCTCGATCTGACCGCGCTGGGATCGGTCCACATCCAGCGCGGCTCGCATGTTGAACCTGATCTCAATGGCCAGTGGTTCGCCGACTTGTCTCCCGTCAGTGGCCCCCGCTTGGGGCCGTTCCCTCGTCGGAGCGATGCGCTCAGCGCTGAGGTCGCTTGGCTTCGTGATCACTGGCTGGTGCCGCCAATGCTCTCCGATTCCTGCGCTCTC
>JAYVSP010000088.1:0-8381 GCA_043775215.1 Planctomyces sp.
CGTCGGCGTGTCGCAACCGTGGTGGGGTCGCGGGCGATAGCCTCGCGACGGTGTGCCCTCGTCGTGGAGTCGGTGTTGGCTCCGCCAAGCCCTTGCCAAGTCGGATTCCATCCGCCGGCGCTCCCGCCTGCGGCCCCGTCGGTCGCGGCGGTGTCTTGACCTTCCTCGTCGGCGGCGTGTCGGCGATCAGATTTTCAAAAGCAGTTCGTTCGCTTTGTTTCACAGTATTTATTTGCAATTGGCTTTGTCGCAGCCGCTCGTCTCGTGGAGTTTTGGCCTGTAGATGCCATTCGACCGTCCGGCTCAAACGAAAAACATCCGGCGATTGCCGATAGGACATCCGGCCGATGCCGATAGGTCGCTCGGCGAAAACATCCGGCGATTGCCGAGCGTGATTGAGCCTTCAAGCGGCCTCGGAAGCATTTTTCAAACGACGGCTCGCAGTCCATTCGGCAAAGTCTGGAAATCGGAAATCTTCTCGCAGCATCCGGCTCAGCGTTGCTTGGCGAGCGGCTTCGTTAGCGTTGTGCGGGTCGATGTGCCTGTGCAACGCCAACAGGATTGGAAACGTCTTGTCAAAGACTTCGCATCCTGCGGCCGAGCAACGGAAGCCCTCAAATGCCTTGGCTCGCTCGCGGTCATATTCATCGCGAAGGACTTCGTCTGTTTGAGCCAGCAGCATCTTGTCGCGATCCGTTTGTTCGCGTTGCTGGCGCTTCTCGTGAGCGTGCATCCAATCCGGCGGCGTTCGATGATTCTGAATGCCGTCGATCAGGAATGCGGCCGGAGATGACTTGAAGCCGGAAAATCCTCGCGGCTGCTCGTGCATCGCGGCGTCTGTGATCTTCACCCAACGGCTGATCGCGCCGTGTGAGAATGTCTTGAACAAGCGTCGGATGCCGGGAGCATCCACGCCGATTGTTTGGAGCGGTTCAAAGAGCGGGTCGTCCGTGATCGCATTCTTTTCGCTTGTGGTGCGTTTTGTCAGCGGCTGGCGGAAGTATGTCCCTTCGTAAAGAACAACGACGTAGCTCCCCTTTCCACGCTTGAGAAACAGGTCTTTCGGATCGGTCTGTCCCCTGCCGAGTGCGATGACCTCGTGACGAAGCAACTCGCGAAGGCAGTTCGTGAGGTCAAACTTCCGCTTCTTGAGCGGACGCTTGGCGGAGAAACCGAGTCCGTTGAGTGTCAGGTCATCGACATTCAGAAAGACTCGTTTCGATCTCCAGAAGCGATCTTTGAGTTTCAGAAACAGCCGCCGCGATGCGGGAGTCAGCGAGCGATAGAGGTCGAGGTCGAACAGCAGATTGCCGCCGGTCGCGCGGCAGAAGCGAAAGAAGGCCGGGTTCCACTCGATCCGCCAGCAGCGGTCGTTGTCCACAACACCGCCGATTCCTCCGACCGTTGGCAACAAGATGCTGAGGAATTGGAATGCGGCGAACTCACGCTCTCGCGTTTCGGGGTTGTAGAAGCCGGTGTTCTGATAGCTCGCGGCCGTGAGCCGCACGAGCGACTCGCGGAGCATGACATACTGCGAACCGCCGGTGTCGAGGCCCAAGTGCTTGAGCATCCAGTACGGCGTGGCGAACAGCATCGCGTCAGCGTTCGGATTGCTCAGCGTCGCACCAAGCAATCCCCACAGCACGAACTCATCGAAGTTTTGTAGCCCCGTTGTCGATCGAACTTTGACGTCGGCTCGCATCGGCCCGCTCGCGGTCATGTACGAATACGAAGTCTCGAACACGGACGACGCGAGCTTTCCCGAAAGCGGCCAGAGTGCCGTTTCCAAAAGCGAGAGTTGAGCAATCCCCTCTCGCTCGATGCCGGGCAGGCGATAGCGGTTGCCGAGTAACTTCGTCTCGCCGCTGGTGACAGTCGTGGTCGTCATGCGGCACGGAAAAGACCACCGAACCAACCGGACGATTTCTTCTTGGCCGGTGACTCCCCTGCCGGCGTTCCGGCATCGACAACTTCTTTCGCTCGATTCGTCCCGTCGGGCAGTGCAAGTTGCTGCTGCAACGAGCCAATCAAAATATTCCCCTCGCCCAGCCTCGTGGTAAGTCCGCTGATCAACTCCATCTGTTTAGAAAGCATTTCCGACTGCTGGGTGATTTGGTGATTCTTGATGTCGAGTTCTCGGCGGAGCATGTCCACGAGTGCGTCACTGCCTGTAGCGGCAGTCGATCCGTGTGTCTCCGAATGCGGCTTGTTGGATGGGTCGCCGACCGGCACTTCGCGACGAAGCAATTCGTCACTCACTTGCCACGGAAAATTTTCGCCCTTCGTGCGGAGTTGTTTGACCTCTTCGACGGTCGGGCGGACGTGCTTCCGGTCGGCGTGCTTATCATCATGAATGATCGGATAGATGATGCGTCGGATGGAACTCGGCGACTTACCCGTGAGCGTCGCCGCTTCCTTCATGGTGAGAAAGTTGATCATCGTGGGAGTAGGGGAGTGATGGTGCCGAGCCTACCACGACGGCAACGTCGCGCAAGCCTTTCCGTGAAGGATTTCAGGGACGGTTCCTGGTCGGCTTTCGGAACTTCTTCGCCGATGGGTTTCGACCACTCGCTCGCGGGTGACTCAATCACGGTGGATCAAACGCCGGAAAGGTGGTCAGGCCGACTTCTTGTAATGTTGTTTCGCAATCTGTTCCCATGTATATGTCGAGCCGCGCTGGCATTCATGGCATTCGATCGCGATGCCCTTGAGTTGCGACTCTGACACTCCGGGCTGCGGCCGAAGGATTACCACTTGATCGTTGCCGCAATACCGACAGCAGATGGAGGCCTGAGTTTGCGTGGTCGTCATGGCTCTTCTCCCTTTGAACGAAAGTTGGGAAGCACCAGTTGCTGGCGAATTGCCGGCCGAATTGAACTGCGTGCCATCCCTACAAGTCACATCGCAAAACGACCGAAGATTTGCCGCGAATTCGTGTGGCGAGCGGCACGTTGACACAAACTGCCAGAACAATTCCGTGCCGCTCGGCACGCGCGAACGTTTCACAACACAGTTCGTTTGGAATTACACCGTGCCGGCGACCGACGGCCGTCTGATGGCGGACGAAGTCGGCGCGACGATCGGTGCCGCAGTGCTGGCGACAACGGCGGCCGACTGAGACACCAGCCGGCCTTCGACCAGCGAATACAACCCCATGCGAGTCAGCGGTGGCGAATAGACGTGCAACGTCACCAGCGGCGTTTCATCGGCCGCGAAGTTGCCGACCGCGTGAATGTCGCCATCCGAGCCACCGAACACGTCGCCGGCAACCCACTGGTTCGTGTGTTGGAGCACTCCCTGTTCGGCCGGCCGGTAAACCGTCTCCGAGACCGTGCCTTGGATCACCTTGACGGCGCATGTCGAACCGGCATGATCGTGAATCGGGCTGAACTGACCGGGGAGCCAACACAGCACGAGCATTCGGTCGAGCGGCCCTTCCCGCACCAGATTTCGTTGGTATCCCATCGATGAGAAACGAATCCAGTCAGCCAAATCCTGAACGCCGACCTCCAACTCGCGCAGCCGCCGCAACAGTTCGTGCAACGGAGCACGCTCGCTCAACTCATCCAGATAACAACACAAGTCGCGCAGTTTCAGAGTCATGTCACACCTCCTGACGGGGAAGGACGCAGGAACGCCACGACTGACGGCGGAGGCTCAACGCCTCACGCAACCGCCTTCGAGTGGCCGTTCAAGAGGTGCATCGCAATCGGCGAATTGTTTTGCCGTTCGCGGCGTGAAATTGCATTTGTCCGTGAATTTTCACACCGGCACAAATTTGCGTGACAATTTTTGGGGCAAAGCGCAATGAACTCCTTAATGAACTCGCGCGAGGGCGAATTTCCACGGCGCGTCGTCGTGGGCGGCGAAGTGGCGAAAGCGTGACTGCCGCTAGATAATGATTCGCGTCGCGAGTCATTGCTGCTGAAATCAAGGAGTTGGCCAATGGATCTGCAATCGACATTTCAGAAATGGATGGCTCAAGTCGCGGCCAATGATCCCACCGCGACACGAGAATTGTTTGAAAAGTATGCTGCGAGACTGCTGCGGTTGGCGTCGGCTAAGGCCAATGCGAAAATGCGCCGCAAGGAAGACCCCGCAGACGTGGTTCAATCCGCCCTTGGCACTTTTTTCAAGCATCTTGCGGCCGGCGATTACAAAATTCCGGATGAGGATTATCTCACTCGGTGGCTGGTGGTGATCACGATCAACAAGGCCGCCGAGCATGCGCGGCGATTGGGTTCCCTCAAACGCGATGTCACGAAGGAAGAGTCTGGGCCATTTGCGTCCGACAATTCCTCGGTCGAATGGCGCTTTGTGGACCGCAAACCTGGACCCGAAGAAGAAGCCATTCTGCGCGAGCACGCGGCGATTTTTCTTGAGGCCGTGGAGGAGCTGAAGGAGAAGCTCAACGACCGAGAACGTGAAGTTTTCGATCGATGGTTGAGCGGTCAAAGTGCGCAAGAAATCCATCAGGAAACGCAAATCCCGCTGACGACCGTCTATCACATGATGGAAAGAATCATAAAGAAACTGAGCGAGGCGCTCGTTAGTTCTGGAGTTGCTGTCAAGTAGTATTTCCTGAGAACAAAACGAGCATTGATCAACGATGGACGACCACGACGATTCTCCACTGCCATTGAGGGATTTTGGGAACGGCCACACCCCGGGCGAAGGTCCGGATTCGTTGGTGTCATGCGATCGATTTTGGACTGAGTTGTGTCGCGGACACGAACCCAAAATTGGCGACTATTTGCGTGATGTCACTCTCGAACATCGTCCGAAAATCCTTGCGAGATTGGTTTGCTACGATTTGGAATACCGTTGGGATCCTAAATATGCCAATGCGAGCCGTCCCAAGTTGGAATTCTATTTCGCGAATTGGCCTGAACTGCGGGCGGATAAAGGAACACTGTTCGAACTGATCAAATTGGAATGTGGGGTTCGGGATCTGCATGGTGATCGGCCAGAGTATGCCGAGTTGGTCGATCGTTTTCGCGAAATGGAAGCCGGACGGCTTGCCCAAATCCTCCGCGAACTCGGTCCGCAACCCGATTTGCCTGGCACGGGCGACAGACGGGGTGTGGAATCACCCAGCGTTCTCTCGGAAATCCGGGCCGAAATTCCGGATCAGAACCGAATGCTGGGGCCATACGAAAAGATAAAGCGGCTCGGTCAAGGCGGCATGGGTGAGGTGTGGTATGCCGTGGATCGGAACAATCGGCGTCGCGTCGCGCTGAAGATTCCTCGAACCGACGCAAAAGTGGACGACCTGCGGTTATTCCTGCTGACATGGAACGAGATAGAAACGCTGTACGAGATTTCGAATCGGGAAGGCGCGGAAGAACGAATCGCGAAAATCATCGACAGCTCACGGCCAAACTTGCTTAATTTGCAATCAGCATCGGACGAAGACCTCATCGCTGCGACCAGAAGCCAGCCGGTTTACATTGCGATGGAATTTGTCTCAGGAATTCACAATCGCGACGAGCAGACAACCGTCAAACAGTGGATGAAAGGTGAACACGACTTTGTCTCGACCGTCGAAATCATAGCGGGAGTTGCCGAAGCGGTGGCCTGGCTACATCATCAAGAGTACTACCACCGAGACTTGAAGCCCTCCAACATTCTCATCGAACGCGTCAAAGGAAAGCTGCGACCTCGACTCGTGGATTTTGGGCTGGCGGTTCCGCGTGACAATCAAACGCGGCATCGTTGTGGAACTCCGCCGTACATGTCGCCGTGGCATTTCGACGGTGATCCCGACGCCGGTGGCGCGGCGGATATCTGGAGCCTTGGCGTGCTTCTCTGCGAGGCGTTGACGGGCCAATTGCCGTTCCAATTGCCATTCGGCGCAACGGGCACGGATGACGAATGGCGTCAGAGAATTTGCAATGGAAAGCCCACACCGCCACGAGAGTTGAACGGCAGCATTCCAAGGGAACTTGCGGACGTCATTGAACGCTGTCTCACAAAGAACAGAAGCCGAACGAACGAAATCCGGCAGTACACCGCCGCACAAGACATTGCCGAAGACCTTCGCGCATGGCTCGAATCGCTCCGTTCGTCACCGTCGTTAGCAACCGCGCGCGGCCAGACGGAGACAAAGCAGCAAGTACAACAGGCCTTAAACGCGACCACGCAGCCCCCCGTCCCGCTGAAACCCAACCAAGACACGGCGCTGATCCCGGCCGCAAGCGTTTTGCCCCTGCTGGCCGACCGATGCCGAGAAGGCAAGTTGGCGCTCGTGATCGGACTCGGCCTGTCCGTCACGGACGGTGTGTCATTGCGCGACCGTATCCTGAAAAAACTAATGCAGTTGACGAACAAGTCAGACCCCACCTTTGACGATTGGACCGGACAAGCGGACGTCTATCTCGACGGTCTCGGTATCTCAAATGACGAGGCCGCCAAATACAAACTCATTTCTGTCACCAATGAGGTGCTTGAGATCCACGAGGCGGCGCGAAGAACCGACGACTTCGGAGAGGTGCTACCTCGACTGGCACGACTGCCAATCGACAGGTTCTATACGACTCTGTGGGACAGATCTCTCGAGCGCTGCCTGAAAACGCTTGGGCAGCGATCGGTCGAAGTCTTTGACAATCGCTACCTGCCGCCGCTCGACAAATCGGTGCGGCAATTGGTTTACCTCCACGGCCGGCTCGATGGCCCATTGGATCAGGTTCTGATCACCAAGGATGAACAACGTAGGCTTCGATCCCAAACGCCATCCCTTTTTGAGAGGCTCAAACAAGAGATGCGCGAGGGAACCGTGTTCCTCTGCCTGGGCTGCTCTCCGGCTGATCTGCGATCGACCGAATACTTCCGCGAGGCGCAAAAAGACGCCAAGTGTCGTACTGAGCAGGTTTACGCGGTGTTCGCGACGCTGAGCCCAGACGAGGCCCACGGCTTGTCCAAAGAGCATCGTGTCAAGCCGATCGCACTTGATTGTGATCCGTCGTGCGAGCATGACGCACTGGTTCGATTTCTCGACGCACTGACCAAACTCGTGAATGGCCAACAGGCGGACTACACGCCACCGCCTGCCCTTGCCGCGCCGTCCCCCAGTCCTCAGGCCAAAGTTGACTCCGAGTACCAACTCCTCACGAGAGACGCCAGCGCCCGGCGAAAAATTGAAGGTTATGACTCTCCAGGCGACCGGTTCCGAAATCTGCCGGCGGATTCGCTACCTCACCCACGGCCTCTGCCGACTCATCTGCTCCTGAACAAAATCTTTGTCGATCGTCTCGCGGAGCATTACACGGCCGATGGCCGCAAACTTCGCGAATGGGTTCTCGACAGGCTTCGAAACGGCGGCTTGACAGGTTTGCTGGGAATCGGCGGCATCGGGAAAACTTACCTCGCTCTCCGAATCGCCTGGTATCTTCACAACGAGAATAAGTGCGATGTGGTCTGGGTCAGCTTGCACGAGCGAAGCACGGAACAAGGTGTCGATGAACTCGCTCAGGCGTGCGGACTGACCTTTGTGGATGGACTCGAAATCGGCGACAAGCTTGAGGCGCTTGACTGGCTCTTCGCGAAACTCGCAGACAACGGCCGTCGCATCGTGGTGATCCTCGACAATGCCGATTTCTTCCCCAACCTGTCTCTTTTGTTGCGCGCGTTGATGCACACTCCCGTTCTGAGCACCTCCCGCACGGAGCAATGTCGCGAACAGATCACTTACCGGCGGATTCGCCCCATGACGGAGGATGAATCCATGCAGCTTTGTCAGCAGTTGCTTGAGGAATTGGACAAAGATCGCGACCGCGCTGAGCTTTCCGCGGAGGACCGCGCCGATCTCCAGAAGCTGTGCCGGGTGTTGGGCGGGCACCCCCTGGGAATCCGCATGGCGATCTCGGGCTACTTGGAAAAGTCCAGACTAGACCGAGCCGCGCCTCGGCCCTTCTTACGAGTGCTCGAATCCATCGAGAAGATGGGGGCCGAAGCATTGCCGGAATTGAACGATCCGGATTCCGGCATGGCGGGAGAACGCCTCCATCGATCGGTTCGGTCCACGTTTGAGTGGCTCTTCCGTCAATTGCCCGAGTTTTCTTCGGATCATGGCCGGCACGCTCAACTCGTGCTGCCTGTGATCGCCGTGTTCGGCGCGACTGCCGTGAGCCGTGAAAACGTGGCCAACGCCCTCAGCGCCTTGGCAAAGGCTTGCAAGGAATCCGCAAACCGAATGCAGTCAGCACCCGACACCGATGAAAACGATGGCCAACCGCCGCTCGATGAACGGGCGCTGCAACCGACTCATCCTGCGGTGGACGCTTCGACGACTGACGATTCGTTGAATCCTCAAAACCTCGTCGAGTTGGCTGTGTTGGAAGAAGCGCTCGCGTGGATTCGTGGACTTGAAGAGTTGACGAACC
>JAYVSP010000089.1:0-11285 GCA_043775215.1 Planctomyces sp.
TGTGCAGAATATCAACGCGTTGCCAAACGGACCGCATTTTGAGATCGCCTCTGCGCCCAGCCCATTCGCCGGGTCGCCGCCACTGCGACTGCAATCAGAAGCGCGGCCGCGAGCACTTCAAGAAGAGCTTACGGAACTGGCGGAGGTTGTCGGGCCGGTGCCGCTGGTCGACCTGTTGCTCGAACGTGCATTTCAGCTCAACGCGACTGACATCCATTTCGACCCGCAAGCCAACGGTCTGCGAATCCGAGTGCGTGTGGACGGCATGTTGCACGACGTCTTGAAGGTGCGTAGCGAACTGGCTCCGGCCCTGATCTCGCGTTTGAAGCTGATGGCCGACATGGACATCACCGAACGGCGGCTGGCTCAGGATGGGCACATCGGCAGTTCGCAGCTCAACCGGCAACGCGACATTCGCGTCGGCAGCGGCCCGACGATTCACGGCGAACGGCTGGTTCTGCGGCTGATGCCCGATGCAGACTCGCTCAATCGGCTGGATGATCTTGGCCTGGACGCCGATCAAGCCGCGAAAATTCGCCGTTGCCTGGATGCATCGCATGGGATGTTGCTGTGCGTCGGGCCGGTTGGCTCCGGCAAGAGCACGACCATTCATGGCTGCCTGAATTACCTCAACGATCCCGCGATCAGTTTGGTGACGATCGAAGACCCGGTCGAACGGCGAATCGACGGCGTCAGTCAAATTCAGATTGATCCGCGGATCGACTTCACCTTCGTCAAAGCGTTGCGCGGCGTGCTGCGTCAAGACCCGGATGTGATGATGATCGGCGAGATTCGCGATCCCGAATCGGCTCATATCGGAGTTCGCGCCGGACTGTCAGGCGTGACGGTGCTGAGCACTCTGCACGCAAACGATGCCCTGTCGGCGATCGAGGTGTTCCGCGAATTCAGCGTCGCGCCGATGTTCATCGCGGACAGCGTTCGGGGCATTGTCGCTCAGCGACTGTTACGTAAGGTCTGTCAAGATTGCCGAGAGACTTACGTGCCGGATGAAGCGCTGTGCGAATTGCTGCGAGTCGATTCGGCGGAAGTCTCGTTAGTGCGCGGACACGGCTGCGACGCCTGTTTTCACACGGGCTATTTTGGCCGGACCGGCATCTTTGAGGTCTTGCTGATGACCGACGATTTGCGTCACGCGCTGCTCCGCGATCGCTCACATGGTGAATTGCTGGAGATCGCCCGCTCACACGGACTGCGGTTGCTCGAAGAGACCGCTCGCGACAAAGTGCTCGCCGGCGTCACGACCGTCGAAGAGATGCTGCGTGTGCTGCTGGTGTGAGCGCAGATTGACGATTATTGAACCGGAATTGTTGGTTTTTGCTGACACTAACGGCTTCCAGTTATAAGTCAGAAGGTCTCCGGAGCGAAGGGGTCACGGCCGCACTTGGAATTCCTTAGTGTCAGTCAGGATTTTTGAAGGGCATCACAAACCTCAATAATCAACAATCCTTGTTCATCAATCGTCAATCTGCCCCATCATCGCCACAAACACCCCTCACCGGCTACCGGCGCGATTCAAATGCGAGTCGCGAGCGACCTCGTCTACTGCTGCCACGAACGCTCCTCGTCGACTACCGGCGAGATCGGGCCATTCGTAGAATCCGCCGCCGTTCAGGTTCCTCGTCTTCATTTCTGGAGTTCACATCATGGGGTTGCTCGACAAACTGCGTGGCGAACTGGTTGACATCATCGAGTGGGTGGACGATTCCAAACACACGCTCGTGTGGCGTTTCCCGCGCTATCAGAACGAGATCAAGAACGGGGCACAGCTCATTGTGCGGCCCGGCCAGAAGGCGGTCTTCGTGCATCGCGGTGAGATCGCCGACGTGTTTGACGAGGGACACTACGAACTCAAGAGCGACAACCTGCCGATCTTGGGAACGTTGCTCGGCTGGAAATACGGCTTCAACAGCCCGTTCCGATCGGAGGTGTATTTTTGCAGTACGCGGCAGATTACCGATCTGAAGTGGGGGACGCCGAATCCCGTCATGCTACGCGATTCGGAGTTCGGTCCGATCCGCTTGCGAGCGTTCGGCACCTACACGCTCAAGGCGGTCGATCCCAAAGCACTGCTCAAGGAATTGGTCGGCGCGAACAGCGAGTTCAGCAGCGATGAACTTTCCGAACTGATGCGGTCGATCATCACGACGGCGTTTACCGATATGCTCGGCTCGTCGAAAGTCGCTGCGCTGGATTTGGCCAGCCGCTACCAAGAGATGTCCGAGGAATTGCGAAAGCTTGTCGCCGAACGGATCGACGACGAATACGGCTTAGACGTCCCGCAGTTGTTCATCGTCAATGTGTCATTCCCCGAGGCGGTCGAGAAGGCGCTCGACGTGCGGACCAGCATGGGTGTCGTCGGCGACATGAACAAATACCAGCAGTACCAAATGGGCTCGGCCATGATGGCCGCCGCTGAGAACCCCGGCGGAGGCGGAGCCGAAGGCTTGGGGATGGGCATGGGTTTCGCGCTGGCGAATCGCATGGCGCAGATGGGCGGGGCTCCCGCGGCGCAGTCGGCCGGTGCGCCGCCACCACTTCCCGGCGGCGCAACTTGGCATGCCGCGATCAACGGACAATCGCAAGGTCCGTTGACAGTGCAACAACTTCAATCCGCCATCGCCGCCGGTCAGGTTGATCGCGCGACTCTCGTCTGGTGTTCCGGAATGAGCAACTGGCAGCCGTCGGGCGAAGTGCCGCAAACCGCTGGCCTGTTCGCCGCCGCTCCGCCACCGCTGCCGAAATAAGACATCCCCTATTTGTCCGGGCTCTCGTACCGTACAACTTTATCGGCGAGCTTCGCTTCACGAATGGTTCGTCGAAATGAATAGCTGCGTGGCATGGCTTACTACGAATTTCTTTGGACTGACGAAAACACCGAGCACCTGGCCGAGCACGGTGTGTCGGTTGAGGACTTCCAAGAGGTCGTGTGCGATCCCGAAGAAGTAGGTGAGAGCCGTTCTTCGGGACGACCATGTTGTTGGGGTGAGACTTCGGACGGCCGCTATTTGATGTGCGTCTTTGAGAAACTTGACGAAATCACCGTTTTCCCGATTACGGCTTACGAGACTCGCCGTCGAGGCGAATGAGGTGCCGGCCATGACTATCAAAACAATCTCTTCTGAACTGTTAGAACAAATTCGCCGCGATCGCGAATTGATCGCTGCTGAATTGCCTGAACTGGAGGAACGTCACCAGCGAATGCTCGAGGCCAAAACTGAAGACACCTTCTCTGGCCATCTTCGGCAGGCAATTCATGGCAGCGGTCGATTGGTCCGTGAGATCGCGACTGACGCGGGAATTCCGTCACAGCATTTGTGTGAGTTCCTCGAAGGAACACGAACACTTCGTTCCGATGTCCTGGATCGACTGGCTCAAGCGGTCGGTGCGACCATTAGCATTCAGCCGCTACGAATTCGCGGTCAGAGCGAGAGGTCGTGAATGCCCGACCCATCGCCGCAGCCCGATCCCGGCAAACCCGGTGAGTCCGTCGATGACGGCAAAGGACGCATCTTTCCGTGCGAACAATGCGGCGCGGACTTGGAATTTCACATCGGGCAGCAGGACTTGAAGTGTCCGTATTGCGGCTTCGAGAAGACGATTGAAGTTTCCGACGAGGCGGACATCAGCGAGCAAGACTTTCACGAGATGCTCGACAAGGTCCGCGAGTGGCACGAGCAAGCGGGTGGTGCCCAGGAAGCTGGGCAGAGCGAAGTCCGTTGCGTCGGATGTGGAGCGAACGTCATCTTCGTCGGGACGCTGACCAGCAGTGAATGTCCCTATTGTGGCGTGCCCATTCAACGCGACAAGGTGCATGACTCGCCGAAGCGAATCCCAGTCCATGGCGTGTTGCCGTTTCATGTCGAGAGGGAAAAGGCTCGTCTAAATTTGTCGGACTGGGTCCGGTCGCGGTGGTTCGCGCCGAATGAGTTTCTGAAGTATGGCGTCGAGGGACGATTCAACGGCGTGTACTTGCCGTTTTGGACATACGACTCGATGACCTTCAGCCGCTACTGGGGCGAACGGGGCGACCATTATTGGGTGACTGTGACGGTCAACAATCAAACGCAGCAAGAACTCCGTACGCGCTGGACTTCAGTGAGCGGCAGTCATCAACGGTTCTTTGACGATGTCTTGATCCTGGCCGCGAAAGGAATGCGGCCGGAGATGATGCAAGAATTGGAACCGTGGCCTCTGGAAGAGATTCAGCCCTTCACGCAAGAGTTGCTCGCTGGGTTTTTGGCTCGGACATACGAAGTCGAGTTGGACGAAGGTTTCAAGGTAGCACAGAAGCGAATCGACTCGACGATCGCATCCGACGTGCGCGGCCTGATCGGCGGCGACGAGCAGCGTGTCAGCGACATCAAAACTCGCTACGACGCGATCACCTTCAAGCACTTGCTGCTGCCCGTTTGGCTGTTGGCCTATCGGTATCACGAGACGACGTACCAAGTGCTGGTCAACGCCGTCACGGGCGAAGTTCAGGGCGAGCGGCCCTACAGCTTCTGGAAGATATTCTTTGCCGTCTTGCTAGGACTTGTGCTGGTCGGCGGCGGCATCTATCTCCAGCAGAATGCACGCTGATATCTCTGCCACCGTTGAATCTGCCGCGACGTCGTTGCATTGCCTGCGCCGTTGGTGGGCGATTTCAGGACTCATATTATTCGCCGCGACATGGAAACTGTGGACGCCGCAAGACGTGTTTCCTCAGGTTCCGCTATTCCGTTGGGTGGGAGCAGTACCTGTCGTGGTGGAGTGGTTGTGCTGCGCAATCGTGCTTGGATCACTTGCCGCCGCGGTACTTGATCGTTGGAAGCGGTCTCCTTGGTTAGCATTCGCCACCGCGTTGGGTGTCTTAATCTTAATCGACCAACATCGTCTTCAGCCCTGGGCCTGGCAACTGCTGTTGATGTCGTGCGTGTTCGTGTCGAGAAATGCAAACACCAACCGTCTGCTGATGTTGTTGACGATCAGCGTTTACTTTTGGTCGGCGGTCTCGAAGTGCGATCGCCTATTTTTTGCGACGCATGGTCAGACGCTTGCCGAGGCTCTGTTTCAATCGCTTGGTGTGAATACCGCCCCTTGGCCGCCAGCGGTGAAGGGGTGGCTGGCAGTTGCTCTGCCGGCTGGTGAGATGTTGGTGGCACTGGGTCTGAGTTGGCCGCGAACTCGCCGAGTCGCCCTGTGGAGCGAGATCGGATTGCATGTCAGCTTGATCATGGCGCTGGGACCATTCGGATTGCAGCATCGGCCGGGAGTATTGTTCTGGAATCTGGCGTTTATCGGCCATGATTGGTTGCTGTTTGGTCATTCGAGCCGCGACCGTGAGAGAGCGGTTAATTCGAGATGCCCAACTCCCTCACGGTCGCGGCTTGGTTTATCCCGTGTGACATCTGGGTTCGCGACGGTGCTGATCGTCGCCGCGAGCGTGTGGCCGCTCACCGAGCCTCTGGGTTTCTGTGATCACTGGCTGGCCTGGAGCGTTTATTCCACCCGCACGGAACGAGTCAGCGTGACGCTCTCCGACGAAGGGTTGCAAGATTTACCGGAACCAGTTCGTCGACTTACTGTCGACGGCGAACTCGTCTTGGACCGCTGGTCGATCGAGGCTCTGGATGTTCCGATTTATCCCCAATGGCGATTTCAGTGGGGCATCGTGGAGTGGCTGCGACGGCATGCCGGTGAGGATCATGTGTTGGAGATCACGTTGATACGGCCCGCCAGTCGCCTTCAACGTGATTTCCAAACGCAACGAATCCCCGGCGACCAATTCGATGAGCGTCGGAACGAGTTTTGGCTCAACTCTCGCCCGCGTTGAGTCGCACTGATAGGGGCAGTCCAATCCGGAATTCCGACGAATTCGATCTGAAGGCGACGAGGACGCCGAGTCACGACAGCGGCACACGATGTCTGCGGATGATGCGGCGAACGCATGGCGGTTTGCGCTACTTCTTGGGTCGTTCCCAGGTTTCGCCGCGTTTGTAGCGCTGGGCTCGATCGACGACGATCGGGTCTTTTGTGATCTGGATGATCTTGTCGAGGGCCTTGTCGAATTCGGCCTTGTTCGGATCGCGAACTTCTCGATGGTGAGCAATCTCCACGATGGATTCGCAGGCAAGCTGAGCGAACGCCGGTTCATCGACGTAGGCGAGTAGGAACCGCACTGATTCGACAGAGTAGGCGGTGCGGGTCCGGTTGATGACGAGTAGTTGTTCTTCAGGCGTCTTGGCGGCCTTCATCGCCTGCGTCATCCGGTCGAGTCTCTGCTGGTCGTTTCGATTGTCACGGGTTGCGGAAATCTTGACGTAGCCCTGAAACGCCAGACGACGCTCAGCGGGATCGGCCGCCTTATTCACGATTTCCAGCAGCTTGTCGGCCACACTGGCGTCGGGCCATTTGCTCAGCGCGTCGATACCGAGTTGTCGGCGAGCGGGGTCTTTCTCCGAGGCAATGTCCCCCACGAAGTTGATCAGCTTCTTACCGCCGACACGTCCCACGAGTGACAACAATTCATCACGATCAGCCGCGTCGACATTTTTTAGAGCCTCGATAATCAGCGTGCCGCGTTGGTCTTCGTTGTCGATCCGCGCACAAATCATCGCCACGTTCCGTTCGGCATTGTCCCGCTCGCCTCCCTTCTCGGCTTTCAGAACACCGGAGAGCATTTGAGCGACCTGTTCGGGACGACCAATTTGGCCGAGCGCCGACATGGCCGCACTGCGAACCTGAGCGTTATCGTCAACGATCACGGCCAGAAGTACCGGCGATTCGCCGCTGGCTCGCCGAGTTGCGAGAACCTCGATCAGCGACGCCTTCACGTTCGGAGCCGCCGATTTCATTTCCGAGACAAGGCTCTTGTTGATCGCATCGCCCCGGAGCTGAACGAGGCTCCGTCGAGCCGCCGCCTGTTCGGAACCGGACGCCGTCGACATCGTCTTGATCAACAACGGGAGATCCGCGACTTCACCCAGGCTGCCGATCGCGCTGATCGCATCTGCTCGGACTTGTTCCTCTTTGCTGGTGGCGACCAATTCGAGCACTGCTGTGCGAGCCGTCCCATCACCGCGATCCGCCAGAGCGCTCAGCAGCGCCGTCTGGCCTGCGGCATCGAGGCTCTTCAGTTGGTCGGCGAAGAGCTTTGTCGCGGCGGCACCTTTTGCGGAGGTTCTCACCTTTTCGAGGCCGGCCGCGCGAAACTCCCGGTCCGGATCTTGAATCAGTTTGACGATCAGTTTGACGAGTTCATCGGACGGTCGATCGTCGGCTTGCAACATCGGTGTGGTCAGGACAAACGACAGGCTCAAGACCAGAAAACTCTGCAACACTCGCGGCATGATGTGGACGTCCTTTTGAAACGATGCGGAATCTCGTGCTACGTAGCTCAGTTGCTCCGCAACTGAGATCCCCTTTGCGTAGCCGAGCACCGGAAAAGATCGCGTTGGCTGTCGGTTAACGTACAGAATGCAAGTCGCGGAGCGACTCGCCTACGTAGCTGAGTCACTCCGTGACTCAGATGAATCCGCGTCACGGAGTGACGCGGCTACGGCCGACGCACACCTCATCGGTCATCGTTCGTCGGAAACGCGCGTTACTGACTCGCTCGCCAAGAAACTGGTTGATGTCGCGAAGGTCGAGACGTACGTGCGAGTTCGCAGCCAGCTTGCGTCGACTGCCAAGCGACTGCCGGCTGATCAAGCTTTGCCGGTCATCGACGCTTTGCTGACGCACAATGAAGACGCCGACGACATACACATCCCGCTGCTGCTGTGGTGGGCGCTCGAATCGAAATCGACGAAAAACTCCGCTGATATCGTCGCACTATTCCGCGAAGCCGATGTGTGGAAGCGCCCTCTGGCTGAGAAGCACCTCGTCTCGCGAGCCATGCAGCGGTTCGCTCAGGGAGGGACTCGCAACGATTTGATGACGTGTGCTCAGTTGCTCGCACAGGCGCCAACGATGGAGCACAAGAAGGAATTGCTGAAAGGCTTCGAGGCCGCGTTCAAAGGCCGACCGCTCAGCGGTTTGCCGGATGAACTGGTGAAAGAAATCACCGCGGCCGGCGGCGGATCGCTCGCGCTGCGAGTCCGTCAGAAAGACGCCGCCGCTATCGACGAGGCCCTCAGGGCAGTCGCGGTCGAACCGCCGCTACAAACCGATCCGAAACAAAAGGCCGCCGCGGAAGAAGTGAAAACGCGCCGCACCGAACTCATCCAAACATTGGGCGAAGTGCAGCCGGCAGGTTCGCTGCCTGCACTGATCACCGTGTTGAAGACGGCACAAGACAACGACATTCGCGCCGCAACACTCACTTCGCTACTCGCCTTCAAGGATGAAAGCATCGGAGCCGAAGTGGTCACGCTCTTCGATTCGTTGCCCGACGACGTGCAGTCCGTCGCGCAAACACTGCTCTCTAGCCGAGCCATTTGGAGCCGGCAGTGGCTCGAAGCAGTTGACGCAGGGCGTTTTCAGGCCGATGCGATCCCGCTTGATGTCGTCCGCAAACTGACTTTCCACAAAGACACGCGCGTCGCCGAACTTCTCAAGAAGCACTGGCCCAAGTTGGAAGGAGCCTCGACCGCCGAGATGCAACAGCAGCTCGAACGTTTCGGGCCATTTGCGAAGGCGGACGGGGGCGTCCCGTTTGAAGGAAAGAAAATCTACATGCAGTCGTGCGGCAAGTGTCACTTGCTGTTCGGCGAGGGAGGCCGCATCGGTCCCGACCTGACGACATTCAAACGGGACGACGTGATGCGCATTCTGTTGAACGTCGTGAACCCCAGCGCGGAAATCCGCGAAGGCTTTGAGAGCATCACCGTCGTGACGACTGACGGTCGCACGATCAACGGCTTCTTGGCCGATCAAGACAACCGAGTCGTTGTCGTACGCGGCGTCGACGGCCAGAACATCACGATCGCGCGGGACGACATCGAAGAAACTGTCCCGCAAAAGAAATCGCTGATGCCCGAAGGACTGCTCAATAGCCTGACTGAGGACCAAATCCGCAACTTATTCGCGTATCTCAAAATCTCGCAACCGCTGAATCAGTAATGCGGCGAAGCCGCAAAAACGTAGGCGAGTCGCTCCCGCGACTCGCATTCCGAACATCAACCGCTGTTCTTGTCGGCGTCGCGTTACATCCCGATGCCGCTGGAAGCCACCTATCAGCAATCGTGGGAAGGGGTGCCACAGCGCTGGCGGCGCGTCATTGAGGTCGCCACATCGCTGGATGCAGCGGCAGAGTTCGACCTCGGCTCGTCCAGTCACCGCAGCTCTTGCGACATGAAGTACAGGATCATGTTGACTGCCAGCTTGGTGGCATCGGTGGAGACGTAGCCTTCACAGGCGATGGCCGTTTGACGTTCCATCGCACAACTGATGTCGTACTTGCTGTAAATCACGGCGAAGCGGCCGTCGAGTTCGATTCCTTCGAGCAGCGGTTCGCCGGTGTTGACGGCATTGGCGAGAACTCCCTTGCCGCCCGCCAGATCGGCGCCGCGGCGGCGAACCTGTTTCAGGTCATGGCCGCCGTTCTTTGTCGAGAACAATTCGTGATCGACTGGGATGCGGGTCAGTGGTTTGTCCGGGTACATTTGCTTCATCTGTTCGCGGAAGCTCTTGTCGAACTGCGGTGAGCTGCAACAGGCATCGGCGTACAGCACGCCGCCGTTTTCCAGATAGGTCTTCAGCCGGTCTCGCTCCGTCTGACTGAACGAGAACTTGAATCGGCCATGCATGTAGGCGATCGGATAGTTGTAGAGGTTCGAATCGCTGGCACTCAATTCGCGCGGCTTCGTTGAGGCGGCGAGTCCAGCGGTGTCATTCATCGCCAGCAACATGTTGCGCAGCGCGTGCGGAGCGGTATCCCAGCCGCCGGTGTGTTTCAGTTGTACGACTTGCAGCAGACCCGCTTCGATGCGGTCTCGCTGTGCGGCTTGTGCGGCGATCTCGGCCTGCTTGAGCTTGTCCGGCGGTTCGCGGCCGGTCGCGTAGGCGATGACGTTCGTGCCGATCTTGGTCGCCTTCGTGACCATCGCTTTCAGTTCCGCGCGGCGGTTCGGCGGCTCGGAAATGCACCATTTATTCCACAGACATGCGATGTCGTCGGGCGAGTACACGATCGCCGTGCGGCACCCAAAATCAACGCCCCACAAATTCACATCCGCCTGATCGAGCAAATGCTCGCTCCGGAAAATCGGATGGTCGGGCAAGAGCTTCTTCAATTCTGCTTCGCCGTTCGGATACAGGCGTTTGATCAGTTCGCGGAAGCCGTCATCGAAGCCCGCTCCATTGCAGTTGTTCACGGCGAAGATGAACCCACCGGCGTTGACGTATTCGCGCAGCAATTCCACTTCTTTGTCGGCCAGTTCTGGCGTGTCGCGACCGGACAGGAACAGTACCGGTGCCTGCAACAGGTCGGCGACGCCCGCTCCCTTCACGGCCTTGTCCATTTCCACGACTTGCCACGTCACGAGCTTCGGCCACTTGGGCATGCCACTGATGAGATCGGTTAGATTGTGGACATCTCGACGATGCCGGTTCCAATCCTCAATAGCGGCGACTTTCGGTTCGGGTGCCACCGTCGGTCCGAACTTGAGTTTGTTGATCAGTACCGGAGCCATCCCTTTCGAGAGAAACAGCAAGGCGAAGCTAGTGCCGACGATCTCATCGCCATCGCCATGCCCCTGCGAGGCAAAATGGCCATCGCCGCCTTGGCCGTTGACGAGAAACCGCGCTCCTTCACGGAACCAGTCGTGATTGCCGATGAACCGCCGACCACTGAGCCGCCCGGCCCGCTCCAAGCCATAGAGGTAATACAGCGTTCCGCCGATCGCTTGAGCCCCCACGTTGTGCCCGACCGCGAAATGATTTTCGAGCCACTTCAAGCTGCGTTCGATCGGCAAATTGCGCGGCTCGTCGCGACAGCAATCGGGCGTACCGTCGCGGCCCACGTCCGCATCGTCCGGCAGCATTGTGTCGGCGATGACCAGCGTGGCGATTCCGGCCACGCTCATGCTGCCGGTCGCATCGCCGTTGACTCCGTAGCCCCAGCCGCCATCGGCGGTTTGTGCCTTGACCCAATGTTGTTGGGTGAGTTCCCAACTCTTGCGACTGGTCGGAATGCCGGCAAAAGCCGCCTCGCGCAAGCCCAGGACGGCGTACTGCGTATTACTGTGATCGCTCCCCGGTAGGCCGTGACCTAAGCCATAGGTCCACCAACCGCGATGGGGGCCGCTGATGTCTTGGCCCTCTTCCAGCGCGCTGACGAT
>JAYVSP010000090.1:0-2941 GCA_043775215.1 Planctomyces sp.
CGACGCCATGCCAAATTGACTCCCTTCCAATGTGTCAATTTGACTGGCGCAAACCTCATGCCAATCTCAAGTGTTATCTAAAGTAAGTGCCATTGGGCGCTAGCCGCCGGTACTACTGCACGACCGGCGGCTAGCGCCGGCGTCAGCTCCTGGACTTCCGTCACGAAAAACGTCCGGGGGCTAACGCCTTGCCGCTCACAACCCGTGATTCAAGTCTTGAAGATGCACTGGGCCAACGCGACGAATGGGACAAACAAGCCATGGGAGACTCATCAGTCCCATAAGTCTCATACGTCCCATCAGTCGCTCGGGTGTGATGTCGCGCTACATTGTTCTGCCGACGGAGGCTACAGTCGAGCCGACGGGAACAGTGATTTCAGGACGTGACCATGAGCGACTTTCGGATTTGCGCCGAACAAATTGACCAGTACGCGGAAGACGGCTACTTCGTCGTTCCCAATTTGCTGGACGCCGAAGAAGTCTCGTTGCTGAGCCAAATTGCTCGCGCCGACCACGAGCTTCAACACAAGAAGGCCACGCGTGCCGACGGCGAAGGAGGCGCGATCGACTTGGTCGTGAGCAACGACTTGCCGGCCGATTCCATTTACGGCGCGATCGTGCGGAGCGAACGTATTGTCACCGCGATGGAGTCCGTGCTGCGCGACGAGGTCTATCACTATCACCACAAGATGATTCTCAAGGAGCCGCGCATCGGTGGGGCTTGGGCCTGGCATCAGGATTACGGGTACTGGTATCACAACGGCTGTCTGTATCCGCATCTGGCGAGTTGCATGATCGCGCTCGATAAGGCGACGAAAGAGAACGGCTGCCTGCAAGTGCTGCGTGGCTCACACCAACTGGGCCGGATCGAACACGGGAAGGTCGGCGATCAAACCGGCGCGGACCTCGAACGCGTGCAGGCTGCGTGCGAACGGTTGGAATTTGTCCACTGCGAACTCGATCCCGGCGCGGGGATTTTCTTCGACTGCAACCTGCTGCACCGCTCCGACCAAAACAAGAGCGACAAGCCGCGCTGGGCGTTTATCTGCTGCTACAACGCGCGGCACAATGACCCGTACAAAGACTCGCGGCATCCGCGTTACTCGCCGCTCGAAAAATGGGACGACGCGCGCATCAAAGAAATCGGCCGCCGGCACTGGCAACGATTTGCGCCATGAACTGGCGATCGCGCGATCCCAGCGGCAAGTTGTTCCAAGTTCAATCGCGAACAATCTTGCCGCTTTCGTGAGGTAACTCCGCGTAGAATGCTGCCGTTGTTTTTTTCACTTCGGTGTCTTTTTGCGGAAGGAGTCAGATCATGCGTCACGTCAGAATTCGCTCGCGGAGTCATTGTCGGGCCGGAGCCACTTGGTTGGATGTCATCATCTTCGGCGGGTTGGGTGCGAAGCGTCGTCGAGGGATGACGCTGCCCGAAGTAATTTGTGTTTTGGCGATCGTTGGTTTTTTAGTGTTTCTCTTACTTCCCGCATTGCTGCAACCTTCTCATGGGCCACACCCTCGCAATCAGTGCAAGAACAACCTCAAGCAATGGGGTTTGGCGTTGCACAACTACCACGATACGCACAAGTGCTTTCCACCGTATGCTGGCGGAACTGCAGAGAATGGCGAACGACTTTCGGGTATCGCGATGTTGCTTCCCTTCTTGGAACTGGACCCGCTATGGCAACAAATCGCGACGGCACCCGGGCAAGGGGGCGATCCACTGAATCTCGCGATCGCGCCGAAGCCCATCGGGGAAATCGAAGTGTTCCTGTGCCCCTCCTCGGCGGTCCCACGACAAGTCGACGGGCAACAGCACATTAGTTATGCCTTCAACGTCGGCGACCAAATTGACTTCGGCAGCGGTGTCGAGGACTTTCCGAATCAAGAGAAAACGCGCGGGCCATTTGGCTGGCGGCATTGCACTCGTGTTGCCGACTTCGTTGATGGCACGAGCAATACGATCTTGATGGGGGAACGCGATGTCGGAAATCCCACCAACCCACGCGACATCCTGGGCCGAGTGGCCGCCGTGGCTGCGACCAGTCCCGCCGATTGTCTGGCCACGAACTCCGGTGGCTTTTACCCATCGTCGGTCAGTGTTCTCAAAGAGCTGATGGGCGAACGATGGTCGAGCGGGCATCCGTTTTATTCGGTGATCACGACGGCGATCCCGCCAAACGGACCGTCCTGTGCGGCGTCGGCTCCACCGAGCGGAAAGTCGGTCGGCGGCTGGTTCACCGTCAGCAGTCGGCACACCGGCGGTTGTCACGTCTTGATGGGCGACGGCACTGTGCGGTTCGTCAACGAGAAGATCGATACCGGCGTCCTCACCGCGAAAGAGCCCGCAGCGGACGGCCATAGCAGCTACGGCATTTGGGGCGCGATCGGAACGATCGCAGGCGGTGAGACCATCAGTGATTTCTGACCATCCCGACCTCTGATGGGTGGTCGTGAGTTGCAATTGGGGTCGAGAGTCTTTTTCAAGCCGTCATCCTTCGTCTTCTTAGGCCGCGGGACAACATCGCCGACCTGAAAATGACTCCCGACCGTGTTTGCATCAAAAAAGTAGGTACGCCAGCCGGCTGTAGTCCAACATCTCAGAACCGACTCTATAGCTGGTGCGATGGCAACGAAGTCTTGTCCCCATCCGTGTGGCCTTCCTATCCGTGTGTGACATCGCGTTCGAGAATACTTCAGGAACGCGATCCCACACGGATAGGAAGGCCACACGGATGGAAACAAACCACGTTCTCATCGAAAATTCCAACGAGGCGTTGCCTCAGACCGAAGCCGCACTGATCAGGCTGGGCGGATCGCACTAAAACACGATGAAGGTAAAAAATGGTTCGGTAAAACGACGCGGCCTTTGGCCGCAACCAAAAGGTAGCGGTGCGGCGCAAGCCGCCCGGTGTCTGTGAAACCGGACGGCTTGCGCCGT
>JAYVSP010000091.1:0-2354 GCA_043775215.1 Planctomyces sp.
GGTCAGGCACTTCGGAATTCGGAATTGGCCGGAGGTGGCACACTTTCGAATCAAAACCTTGTCCGGCCAATTCCGAATTCCGAAGTGCCTGACCCCGGAAGCGCGGCTGCGCGGCAATGGCAAACTTTTTACGACAAGGCGTACTCGTTGCTCGGCTCGGAGACGTTGCGTCGAGCGATTGACCTGTCAGCAGAGACCCCTTCAATGCGTGAACGATATGGTTTCGGGATTGCTCCAGTCGCGATGGGCGAGGGAGGTGGCGGCGGGAATGGAGCCGAGATGGGATTCGCTCGGCAGATGCGTGGTCAGAATTTACTCGTCGCGCGGCGGCTGGTTGAGGCGGGCGTGCCGTTCGTCAATGTCTTCGACTTCCGTCAGCAGGGCCAGAATTGGGACGCACACTTCAACAACTTCAATCAACACACAAAGTTCCTCTTGCCGCAAGCGGATCAAAGTCTGTCGGCATTGATCGAGGATTTGGATCAGCGTGGGTTGCTCGATTCCACGCTGGTCGTCGCGATGGGCGAATTCGGCCGCACACCGCGCATCAACGCGCAGGGTGGGCGAGACCACTGGCCCGATTGCTATTCAATCCTCTTTGCCGGCGGCGGCGTGAAGGGCGGATTTGTTTACGGATCGAGCGACAAGTTGGGAGCGTATCCCGACACCAATCCGGTCACTCCGGCTGATCTTACCGCCACAATCTACTGGCGATTTGGGATCGACCCGATGACGGAGATCCACGACACGATCGCGCGGCCACATCGCATCTCGGACGGGAGGCCGATTCGCGAACTGTTCGTGACGTAGGCCGCTTATTCTTCAGTGTGTGCATGGACTGATGGGACTCATGAGTCTCGCGTGGCTTGTGAGTCTCTTGTCGTATTGGTCCCATACGTCCTATCAAAAGTCACCTCACCAAGGAGCCGAACAATGACCGACCGACTGGAACGCCGTGAGTTTTTGGAATCGCTAGGAGCCACCGCTGTCGGTGTTGTTACAGCCGGATACGCCGCGACAGCGAAAGGTTTCGCCGCCAATGAAACGATCAATGTCGGTTGCATCGGAACCGGCGGACGCTGCCGGCACTTGATGAAGGCGTTGCGAGCAATTCCCGGAGTGAAGATCGTCGCGGTCTGCGATGTTTGGGACACGGCGCTCGAAGAAGGCAAGAAGCTCGCGGAACCGAATGCCTTCTCCACAAAGGACCATCGTGCGTTGTTGGATCGCAAAGACATTGACGCGGTCCTGATCGGCTCACCCGATCATTGGCACGTGCCGCTGACGATTGATGCCTGCGCGGCGGGCAAGGACGTGTATGTCGAAAAGCCGCTGACGCACGATCTGTCCGAAGGGACAGCGGTCATTGAAGCTCAGAACAAACACAAGCGGATTGTGCAGGTCGGCACTCAGCAACGCTCGATGCCACATATTCAGAAGGCCAATGAAATCATCAAGTCGGGCCAACTGGGCGAAGTGCTGAAAGTGCATCTCACTTGGAACCGCAACTCGCCGCGATCCGACCGGCCAAAAGATTCGATCGACCCGAAGAGCGTCGATTGGAAACGGTTCCTCGGCAATGCGAAGGACCAGCCGTTCGACGAATATCGCATGCGGCAGTGGCGTTGGTTTTGGGACTTTGGCGGCGGCATCTTCACCGATCTCATGGTGCATTGGATCGACGTCGTGCATTGGATTTTGGATCTCGATCACCCGGGCACCGCGACCAGTGTCGGCGACTTCTTCATGGCCAAAGACTTGTGGGAGACGCCCGACACCGTGCAAACCTTGCTGCGTTATCAACCAGGTGGCGACCGTGTCGTCCAAGCGTACTTTGAGGGTACGTTCAGCAACGCTCGCAACGGCGCAATGGTCGAGTTCATGGGGCGAGAAGGAACGCTCTACATCGACCGCGGCGGCTACGTGATTCAGCCAGATCGCAATAAAAAGCTCAAGCCCAGCGAACTGATTCTCGGCGAAGGCCCGCGCGGAGCGGACTTCTACAACCTGCCCGACGGTGAGACGCTGCACCTCGCCAACTGGATCGAATGCATCCGCTCGCGCAAGAAACCGACTGCCCCTGCGGAAGCCGGAGTCAGTTCTGCGTCAGCCGCTCACATGGCCAATTTGTCGCTGCGCAGCGGAGCGATTGCCAATTGGGAAAGGCTCATTCGGTAATCCAGGGAGGTCACTTCGGGGACTATTTTTGCCACCGATGAAACACGGATTAAACACGGATCAGGACAGGAGGCAGAGAATTGGAAAACAAGCAGAAGCGGCGGACGGGAATGCCGGACCACAGTTTTTGTTCCACGGAGAAAAGCACGGACCATGCCAGAGGTTAGAACGTGTTA
>JAYVSP010000092.1:0-9086 GCA_043775215.1 Planctomyces sp.
ATCACTTCGAGCGCCGATCAACGAGTGCAAACAAATCGGGAACTTATTGCGGCTCTGTTCCTAAGCACAGACTGCGGATGGTTCGGGAATCGGTAGACCATCCTCGCACAGCCCGTCCAGATGGAACTCGATGGCCTCCACAATTTCGCGACTCACTTCCTCAAGCGTCTGACCAGTAGCGACGCATCCGGGCAAATCAGGAACATAGGCGGAGTAATTTCCGCCAGCGTCCTCAATGACGATTCCGTATTTCGCTTTCATGACTAATGCCCCGTGATTTGAGCCTGCTTCTGGATGCTGTTCCAAGTTCCCGGTGCCAAATCGTCACTGGGTTTGCCCGGGACCGGTGATCCGTCCAGGTTTTATTGAGTGTTTGTATCGCCGATGACTTCCGCGTGTCGTCACATGTCGCCAACCGTCTGCTTCCAGTAATCGAATGACGTCTCGAACCTTCATGACGACTTCCGGACCAGGAAAGCATAACACGGCAGAGACTTGTCCCAAAGCCGCGATCCTTCACTTGCTAGCGCTGGTGGCTCGTATCGCCGCCTGTTCGATCCGCCGCAAGGCTCGGTCGCGACCGACCAACAGCAAGCACTCGTAAACGCCGGGGCCGATCGGTACGCCAGTCGTGCTGATTCGCAAAGCATGAATTAGCGTGCCCGGCGATTGACCTTGCTCTTCGCAATACGCCTTGAGCGTTGCTTCGAGATTTTCCGCGGTCCATTCCGGCAGCGCGGCGATCCGCTCGCGGTATCCCGACAACAAAGCGGGCACACCGTCTTTCGCGACTCGTTTTGCGAATTCTTTTTCGTCGTAGGTGACCTCGTCACGGAAGAAATAGGCCACGTCCAAGATGTCGCTGAACAGCTTCAACCGCTCGCCAAGCGCCGTGATTAGCCGAGCGACGAACCCCCGCGATTCGTCGCTGACGGGCGAGGCGATCAATCCAGCCTGCTCCAGGTACGGCAAGCAGCCGACGATCTTTTCTTCGAGCGGCAACTGTGTCATCCAGTGCTGTTGGTAAGAGACCAGTTTGTCGGGATCGAAGCCAGCCGGAGCTTTCACGACACGATCGAGCGTGAATAGTCTCACCGCGTCATCCAGCGAGAAAATCTCGGTCTTGTCATCCAGCGACCAGCCGAGCCGCAGCAAGCCGTTCAAAATCCCCGCCGGCAGGAAGCCGACTCGCTCGTAGTATTCGACCATCACCGGATCCAGGCCGCCGCGTCCCGCGAGTCCGATCTGAGCGAAGACCGCCTCTCCTTTGTCGCACAGCCGCTTGAACGAAGCGTTGTTGCGATACTGTTCCAACTTTCGCTTGCTGAGTTTTTCCTTCGATCCCGGCGCGGCGACATACGGAATGTGAGCGAACTGCGGCAGTGTGTGGCCCAATGCCTGATGCAGCAGCACCTGCGGCGGTGTGTTCGAGAGATGTTCCTCAGCCCGCACGACGTGGGTGATCTGCATCTGAGCGTCGTCGATGACGGTGGCAAAGTTGTACAGCGGCGAGCCGTCCGACCGCATGATGACCGGATCGGCCATCAACGCTGCTTCCCATTCGACTCGGCCGCGGATGTGATCGTCGATAACGATCTGTTGGTCGCGCGGCACTAGAAACCGAATGACGTGCGGCCGACCTTCGGTGACAAACTGCCGCACCTGCACGTCGCTCAACTCCAGCGACCGCCGAGCACTCAAATAGTTCCGCTTTTCGGCCTCGGCCTGTTTACGGTCTTGGTCGATTTGTTCTTTCGTCTCGAAACAACGGTATGCCTTGCGTTCGGTGAGCAGTCGATCCGCCGCCGCTCGATACAGCTCACCGCGTTGCGACTGAAAGTACGGAGCATACGGCCCGCCCACTTCCGGACCTTCGTCCCAATTCAAACCAAGCCAGCGAAACGCGCGCAAGATGGGACCAAGAGCCTCGTCGATATTTCGCTGTTGATCGGTGTCGTCGATCCGCAGAATGAACTGTCCGCCGTGGTGTCGCGCCCACAGCCAATTGAACAACGCCGTTCTCATGCCACCGATGTGCATGTAACCGGTCGGGCTGGGAGCAAATCGGGTCCGCACTGTCATCGTCAAACCTCAATGAAGAAACCACAAATCCGAAATCCGAAACTCGAAACCTGACAGCGTCTTCGGCCAGCAAGGCATGGGATGATAACGGCGTGTTCCGGCCATTCGTAGTTTCGTCTTACGGCAGTTCTCAATATCTTGTGCCCAGCGATCGTGTCCACTGTCCGATGTCCGATCGATCGCGCTTCGATGAGGTCCCAACCCATGCCCGGTCCCTCCATCTTTTTCGTGCTGAAACAGCCATTTCAGCCGAGTGCCGGTCCGGCAAAGTCGGCGGCCGAACATGTTTGGCGGTTGTTTCAGCAGCTTGACCAGAGCCAGTGGCTGAGTCCCGAGGAACTGGAGCGACTCCAGTTGGAACGATTCCGGCATCTCATGGCTCATTGCCTTCAGCATGTTCCGTATTATCGAGAATCCTTTCGGGCGGCCGGCATCGAGCCTCGCGACGTCCAGACAATGACGGATTTTCGCCGGCTGCCGCTGCTGATGCGGCGGACGTATCAAGAGAGGTTCCCCGAGTTTTGCTCCGGCACACTTCCCGTCGGGATGCGATACGCGGCGACCAGCACGACTTCCGGAACCAGCGGGTTGCCGGTGGAAGTGCGACAAACCGATGCAGTCGGGTTGTGGTGGGTCGCGTTCTACCTGCGGGATTTGGAGTGGAGTCAGATTGACCCGCGCGGCAAGCTGGCCAGCATCCGAGCAATTACGATGAAGACTCCCGAGCTGCAACAGGCATTTCGCGCGGGAATGATGCGGCCTTGTTGGCAGAGCACCATGCAGGACTTCCTGGAGAGCGGCCCGTCGTTTGGCATGGACCTGGCCCAAGAGGGGCACGCACAACTTTCCTGGCTGCGGCGCATTCAGCCGGATTACTTACTCAGTTCCCCGACAAACCTCGATTATTTGGCCTGCTTGCTTGAGGAAGAGGGTCAGCCGATATCCAGCCTGAAGGCCATTCAGGCAATTTCCGAGACGCTCCACGAAGACGTTCAGCAACGCATCGAATCGGCCTTTGTCGTCCCGGTGAAGAATTTGTATAGCTGTGTCGAAGCGGGATATCTGGCGTCGCCATGTCCCGAAGGTCACGGCTTGCATGTGCATTCCGAGAACGTGATTCTCGAAGTGCTCGATGACGATGGACAGCCGTGTGCGGCCGGTCAAAGCGGTCGCGTCGTGCTCACGACGCTACGAAACTATTTGACGCCGTTCATTCGCTATGAAATTCTGGACGCCGCGACCCCGGGACCAGAACGCTGTTCGTGTGGCCGGGGCTTGCCATTGCTGGCGCGAGTCGACGGCAAGCGCCGCCCGATGTTCTGGTTGTCGGATGTCCGACGCAAAAACACTGGCGCTTTGGTGAACGCCCTCGGCAAGCTCAAAGGAATGCGACAGCGGCAGATCGTCCAAACCGGACTCGAAGCCGTGACGGTGCGCGTCGTCCCTGGAACAGACTGGACCGCCGAGCATTCCGATCGTGTTCGACAACTCGTGACCGACTTTTTCGAAAGGCCGATCCAAATCGAAGTCCAATTACTCAAGCAACTCGAACGGCCGGCACGCGGCAAGCTGCTCGAAGTGATCAACGAATTGGAACGGTCGCCGACTCGCGACCATTGACCAGACTGGGTTCTCACCGCACCGATCGGATATCTTGCTCGAATCGGAAGTGACTGTCTGACTCAGCGTCTCGTAGGAATCTTGAGATGAGCGACGTGCTTGGCCGGAATCGGCGATCCTTGATCGGACTGTTGGCTCTGTTGTGGGTTGCGGTCTTTGCGAGCGAACCTTCATTGAGCGCTGAACCGGAACGCCGGGCGACACCGCCCGACGCAGGCCGCGTGTCGTTCGATCGAGACGTGCGACCGATCTTGTCGAATCATTGTTGGAAGTGTCACGGCCCAGATGCGAAGGAACGCAAGGCCGGATTGCGGCTCGATCAGAAAGAGGCGGCCTTGAAGCCGGCGGAGTCTGGCACGAGCGCGATCGTCCCAGGCAAGCCGGCCGACAGCGAACTGCTGCGGCGAGTACTCACTGAAGACAAAGACGAACAGATGCCGCCCGCGTCGGAGAACAAACCGCTCAGTGCGGCGCAGAAGGATGTGCTGCAACGCTGGATCGCGGACGGAGCGACCTTCGAGCAACACTGGTCGTTTCGTCTCGTCCAACGACCAACAGTCCCAACTCTGAAGTCCTTAATCGAAAACAAAAAATCACAAATCCAAAATCCGATCGATCAGTTCATCTTCGCGCGGCTGGAGGCTGAGGGCTTGCAGCCGGCTGCGGAGGCTGATCGCGAAACGCTCATTCGCCGCGTAACGCTCGACCTCACCGGCCTGCCGCCAACGCTCGCCGAGGTCGATGCGTTCGTGAGCGACTCTGATCCGAAAGCCTATGAAAAGCTCGTGGACCGCTTGCTTCAGTCGTCGCATTATGGCGAACGCATGGCGTTGGAGTGGCTCGATGCGTCGCGCTTCGCCGACACGAACGGCTATCACATCGACAATGGCCGCGACATGACGCGCTGGCGGAAGTGGGTCATCGACAGTTTCAACCGTAACCTGCCGTTTGATCAATTCACGATCCAGCAATTGGCGGGTGACTTGTTGCCGGAGCCATCCGATCCGTCCGCCGCACGGGAACTCAAACTGGCCAGCGGATTCAATCGCAACCACATGATCAACTTCGAGGGAGGAGCAATCCCGCAGGAATATCACACGGCGTACATCGTCGATCGGGTCAACACGACGGCGACCGTGTGGCTCGGCCTGACAATCGCCTGCACGCAGTGTCATGACCACAAATACGACCCACTGACGCAGCGCGAGTTCTATCAGCTCTATGCCTTCTTCCATAACGTGCCGGAAAATGGACTCGACGGCCGCAAGGGGAACGCCGAGCCGTTGCTGAAGTTCCCAACCGACGAACAGCAGCGACAAGTCGCCGAACTGCAAGCCAACATCGCCAAAGTGGAAACGGATGCGAAAGAGGCGAAACCGGACGACTCCAAAGCGCTGAAAGAGGAAATTGACCGCTTGCGCAAGCAACTGACGGAGACCGAACAACTCATTCCATCCGCCATGATCATGCGGGAAATGGAGAAGCCGCGCGACACGTTCATTCTGGTCCGAGGCCAATACGACAAGCCGGGCGAGAAGGTCGTGGCCAATGTCCCGTCCGTGCTGCCCCCGCTGCCCGAAGGCGCGCCGCTCAATCGGCTGGGACTGGCGAAGTGGCTGACGCAGCCGTCGCACCCGCTGACGTCGCGCGTGATCGTCAATCGGTACTGGCAGATGTACTTCGGCACCGGCCTCGTGCGGACCTCCGAGGATTTTGGTTCGCAAGGCGAGATGCCGTCGCATCCGGAGCTACTGGACTGGCTGGCCGCGGAGTTTTTGGGAGTGGTGGACGCGTCTACCACGATGCCTTGGGACGTCAAGCACCTGCAACGGCTGATCGTCACTTCGGCCACATATCGGCAAGCGAGCCGCGCGACGCCGGCACTCATCGCGCGCGACCCGGAAAACCGCTTGCTGGCGCGCGGGCCGCGGCATCGCTTGCCGGCGGAGTTCATTCGCGACCTGGCTCTGACCGTCAGCGGACTGATGCAGCACAAGCTCGGCGGGCCAAGCGTTTCGCCCTATCAGCCGCCGGGCTTGTGGGAGGAACTGATGGCCCGCGCCGACGGCAAAAACTGGACGGCTCAGGAATACTCGCAAAGCCACGGAGCCGATCTCTACCGCCGCACGATGTACACGTTTTGGAAGCGAACTTGCCCACCGGCGCAACTGGCAACGTTCGACGCGCCCGATCGCGAGACTTGCACCGTCCGCCGTGCTCGTACCAACACGCCGTTGCAAGCGCTGATCCTGATGAACGACCCGACGTACATCGAAGCCTCACGCAATTTGGCCGAGCGACTGTTGCTCGAAGGTGGTACGACGCCCGAAGAACGGATCACGTTCGCGTTTCGGCTGGCCACGTCGCGCCAGCCAACTCCACGCGAACTGACCATCTTGCGGCGCGTCTTCGATCAGCAACTCACCCGCTTCCGCGCCGATCAGGCCGCAGCGCTCAAGCTCATTTCCGTCGGCGAATCGCCGCGCAAGGAACAACTTCCGCCCGAAGAACTCGCCGCCTGGAGCATGGTCGCCAGCGTAATCCTCAACCTGGATGAAACCGTGACGAAAGGCTAGCCAACATACCCTGACTGCGGCGGAATCAGTCGACACGTGAATTGACAGGGATTTTTCGCGACGTCGTTACCGAACCGAAGAATCGTCGGAGGAAGTGTTCGGCGACACTCGATTGGGATGATTGAGTTCCTCCAATTGCCCCATCAGCTTTTTGAATGTGAGCTCTTCCTTCGAATCGCGAGTTCGCGGATTCTTCAACATCGGCTGAAGACAGTCGCGTCCGATCGATAGCAGCAGTTGCGATTCGGCCGCCACTGAAGAGGCGCGACGTTCGAGCCACGGAATGAGTTCATCCAATTTCGCGTGAGAACGATCGACGAACTCGTTCATTCCCGTTTTGTCCTGTGGCCGTTCGCGTTGCTCGCGCAACTCCTCGTACATTGATTGATAGGTTGCGGCGATATTCCCGTACGACACGGGCCAGAGCCACCACACGACCAGCGGCAGAAGCACCAGCGAAATGGCCACGCGCCAATCGGGCAAGGACCGCCTCCAGCGAGACAGCGTGTGCTCCCACGGTTCCTCGGGCAAGTTGAACTTTTGGAGCGCCGCTTTGGTCGCAGAGGCCGCTTCCGATTCGACAGGATTCTGGGATTCATTCGTGGTGTGTTCGGCATTGATCGCCGACATCGCAGAATCGGTAGTGGTTGCGGCGCCGCCGGCCTTTGCTTTTGCTTCGGCGGCTTTTGCCGCCTCGGCCGCCCGCGCGGCGGCAGCTTCTCGCTCGGCCACGATCCGCAACAGTCGATCGAGTGTTTCTTGTCGTTGACGTTTCCAATCGTCGAGACACGCAGATTTATCCGCCGGTTCCGTGTCTCTGTCACTGTTGATCGCCTTCGCAGACTCGGTGGCGGTGGGAATCAGTGGGCGCGGATTGGGTGATTCATCGGTCGCTATGTTTATCGCGGTTTCGGCCGCCGGGATGCGGTCGTTCGAAACCAACCGTGGTTGAGCGGTGGGCAGCGCAATTGCCGACGCGTCCGGAGTCCAATAATTCGACCAGCCAGGCAGTGCGCCGGAGCGACGTCTATTCGGCCCGGGTTGTTCCGATTCTCTCGGCAGCGTCTCGCGAACAGACACTGAGGAAGGCCGCGTCAGCGAGTCGCCTCCTGATGTCGCTTCGTCCAGATCATCGGATTTGGCGACAGAGCCGAACTGCGGACGCAACAGGATGAGTACCTTCGGGACGGGTTGCCAATCACCATCAACGCCGCAGCGAGCCATGTCGTCGCGAGCGAGTGAACCGCTGTCGGCCATTATCAGCAGCGTGTCGGCGGACATCGGCCCCCATTCGGCACCGAAGCTCGCTTTGACGTACCAAGCCTGTTGGCGTTCACCCGGCATCCTTGAATCCCCACAAAATAACCGCGAGCACAATACTCGGTGGTGTTCACGATGCAAGACCCGTCGCTCGGCATCAACGGGATTGAGGTTGAACGCTGGCCGACGAAATTTAACCAAAGACAAAGGCACTTCCGCGAACTCGGAAGTGCCTTATTGTTAACAACGTGAATCGACTCACGGAGCCGGCCGGTCAGAAGTTCGCGAGCTACTTCACCAGTCCCGCCGCACGCATCTTGCTGGCGTTGCCGGCTTGGCCGAAAGCGACCATGCGAGCGACGCAAACCTTCTTCATCGCTTCTCGCGCCGGCTTCATGAAATCGCGCGGGTCGAATTTGTCCGGCGTGGTCATCATGACTTGACGGACGGCGGCGGCCATCGCGATGCGGTTGTCGGTATCGACGTTGATTTTTCGCACGCCGTGCTTGATGCCGCGCTGAATTTCCTCGACCGGCACGCCCCACGACTGCTTCATGTCGCCGCCGTATTTGCGGAGCAAGTCGGTCAACTCCTGGGGCACCGACGAGCTGCCGTGCATCACGATGTGCGTGTTCGGCAATCGACGATGAATCTCTTCGATCAAGTCCATCTTCAGCACTTCGCCGTCGGGTTTTTTATCGAACTTGAACGCTCCGTGGCTGGTGCCGATCGCCACGGCCAACGCATCGACTTTGGTCTCGGCGACGAATCGCTCAGCTTCGTCTGGATCGGTGAGGTGAGCCATTTCTGGCTCCGGCTCTTGCTCCAAATCTTTGTCCTGAACGACAGCGGCGACGGGCTTCGGTGTCTCGTGCTTCTGTCCAACCGTGCCGAGGCAACCGACTTCTCCCTCGACCGACACATTCAACGCATGCGCGACCAGCACGACTTCCTTCGTGACTTTCGCGTTGTAGTCGTAAGTGGCGGGAGTCTTCGCGTCCGGCATCAGCGAGCCGTCCATCATCACCGACGTGAAGCCGTTGCGGATCGCGCTGTAGCAAGTCGCCGGTTCGTTGCCGTGATCCTGGTGCATGACGATCGGAATCTCTGGATACAACTCAGAGGCGGCTAGCATCAGGTGCCGCAGGTAGTTGTCCTGCGAATAGGAGCGTGCTCCGCGCGACGCCTGCACGATCACGGGCGAATCGGTCTCGCGAGCCGCCTCCATGATGGCCTGAATCTGCTCCATATTGTTGACGTTCAAAGCGGCCACACCGTAATTGTTCGCAGCGGCATGATCCAAAACTACACGCATCGGTACCAAAGGCATTTGCAAACTCCCCAAAAGACACAGTTTCCCGCGATCGAGCGCGGGCGGGATTATCGGCGCGACCCCCGCCGCTGGCAACCGAAGGCCGAGTTCAGAAGACAGGGAACAACAAGACAGAAGGCGGTGCGGCAAATTTGCCTGGCCCACACTAACCCGAAGCGCCAGCGAGGGCGGGCGCTCCACGAGACGTCAAACGGAGAATGACATCTTGTCGAGCG
>JAYVSP010000093.1:0-2740 GCA_043775215.1 Planctomyces sp.
CTATGTAGCCACGTTCGCCAGAACGTGGGTTTTTCGGCCATTTGCCCACGCTCTGGCGAGCGTGGCTACCCAGAGATCAATGCGGGGCCACTTAGCCAAAATCCGGACTTCACCATGCAAGACTGGCTCAACAATATTTGCTGGCTGACTGACAGTTACAAGGTCTCGCACTTCAAGCAGTATCCGCCGGGGACTCGGCAAGTGTACTCCTACTTCGAGTCGCGTTCCGGAAGTACGTATCCAGAGATCTGCTTCTTTGGGTTACGGTATTTTCTCGAACGGTACTTGGTGGGCGAGGTTGTCACATCCGCGAAGATCGACGCGGCCGAGGCATTATTTCATCAGCACTTTGGTGGCAACGTCTTCAACCGAGCGGGGTGGCAGCACATTCTTGACAAGCACGACGGGCGATTGCCGATCATCATCAAAGCGGTGCCGGAGGGGACAATCGTCCCAGAAAGCAATGTGCTGATGACCGTCGAGAACACCGACGACCAAGCGTATTGGCTGACGAACTGGCTGGAGACACTGCTCGTTCAAGTCTGGTATCCGAGCACCGTCGCGACGCAAAGCCGAGCGATGAAGCAAGTGCTGCTGCGGTTCCTGAGCGAGACGGGCGATCCCGGATTGATCGGCTTCAAGCTGCACGATTTCGGATTTCGCGGCGTCACCTGTCCTGAGCAAGCGGCACTCGGCGGCGCGGCACATCTCGTCAACTTTCAGGGGACAGACACGGTGCCGGGTCTGTTGCTCGCGCGGCAGTTTTACGGCTGCGAGATGGCTGGCTTCAGCATCCCGGCAGCCGAGCACAGCACGATCACCAGTTGGGGCGAGGAACACGAACTCGACGCCATGCGGAATATGTTGACGCAGTACCCGACCGGTTTGGTCGCGTGCGTCAGCGACAGCTTTGATATCTTCCGCGCATGCAGCGAGTACTGGGGCGGAGTGTTGAAGACTGAGGTCTTGGCTCGTGACGGCGTGCTCGTTGTGCGACCCGATTCGGGCGATCCGGCGACGACTGTGGTCGAGGTGCTGCGGCGGCTCGGCGAAGCATTCGGAACGACAACCAATTCGCTCGGCTTCCGAGTTTTGCATCCGAAAGTGCGCGTGATTCAAGGAGATGGCATCGATTTCATGATGCTGGGCCAAATTTTGACCGCAATGAAACAAGCCGGTTGGTCAGCGGACAACATCGCGTTCGGATCGGGAGGCGGATTGTTGCAAAAGCTGAATCGTGACACGCAGCGATTCGCATTCAAGTGTTCGGCGGCGGTCGTCGGCGATCAGGAGCGAGAGGTCTTCAAGCGTCCCGTGACGGACAGTGGTAAAAGGTCGAAAGCTGGGCGGTTGAAACTCGTCCGCGATGCAGACGGACGAATGCGGACAGTTCGGCAAAGCCAAGAGCCGTTGAAGCCGGACTGTTTAGAAGTTGTCTATGAAAACGGCCGCGTTATTCGATCAGACAGTTTTGCCGAGATTCGACAGCGCGCGGCAGAGGGTTTGTGACGCGAAGGGAAATCGACCGTCCAGAAATCCGTAGCCACAAGGCATTCTTCCACCGACGCGGGGTCGGTGGGAGAATTTTATTTGACTCCCGCGGCGTGCGACCTAAGTTTGCTCTGCCGTTCCCCCGGTACTCACGGAATCGAGTCTCCCCTCCCGAACCCGTGAACGACAAGTCACTGTGCTGCATGCGGCGCAGACATCAGGACTTTGACCGGAATTGAAGTTGCCACAGGGCCGTCCTGTGTGCCGCTCACGAAGTATTTGACACACCTGAAGCACACGAGGGGATACCATGGTCAGCAGAGTTTGGAAGCGAGTTCTCAGCAAATTGCAGCGAAATCAGCGTCACTTTCGGTCGGCCTTGCAGAAACGGCCCACTGCGAACCCGGTCTTGCAAGCCCAGTCCAATGCCGAAGTGCTGGAACAGCGGATCCTGCTCTACGCCGTGTCGGGCAATGCGTGGCCGAACAAGGATCTGATCACAATCAGTTTCATGCCCGACGGCACCAGCCTCGGCGGGGGCTTTACCAGCAATCTGCAGAGCACCTTCAACACGAAGTTCGGGACGGCGGCGACTTGGCAGAATGAGATTCTGAAGGCCGCCCAATACTGGGCGCAGCAGACGAACATCAACTTCGCGGTCGTCTCGGACAACGGCACCGCGTCCGGGTCTGGCAGCTATCAGCAGGGTGATCCCGGTTTCGGCGACATCCGCATCGGCGGTTACAACTTTGGGACCAGCACGCTCGCTCAGGCGTTTATGCCGCCGCCCGTCAACAACTACTCGATCGCCGGTGACATCCAGATCAACACCGCAACCGTGTTCAACGTCGGCACGCAGTACGACCTGTTTACGGTCATGGTGCATGAGTTCGGACATGCCACGGGGTTGAATCACTCAACCTACAGCACCGCCTGCATGTATTCGGCCTACAACGGTGTCGATTCGGCGTTGAACTCGGATGACATCAGCGGCATCAAGGCCATCTACAGCGCCGGAGCTGTGCGAGCGATTGACGCGTACGAGACCAATGAATCCACGTCCGCCGCCAAGACGCTCACCTTGGACTCGACCACCAAGGCGGTCGTCATCAATGGCTTGGATCTGACGACCAGCACCGATGTGGATTACTTCAAGATCACCGTGCCGACCGGTTCGACCACCACGTTGAAAGCGACCGTGGCGACCAGCGGCTTGAGCTTGATGAGTCCCAAGATCGAAATCATCGTG
>JAYVSP010000094.1:0-5834 GCA_043775215.1 Planctomyces sp.
CCCGCTGTCAGCAACGGCGGCCAGATCGACCAACTTGAAGCGGTTCGGTTCGCAGTGGCTTCGGCCTTGTCCAAGTCAGATGCGGTCAATGTGTCCGCATCCGCTTTGTGTTGGCTTGCGGAATCAATCGGTCTCCGCTTGCCGGCCGCGTTCAGCAGCGACGGCTCATCGGTGCTATCGTCCATATCTTCGTCGAAGACCAGGTCTGAGTCCGCGGCCACATTGTAACTTACTGCCGGGATCTCACTTGCCGAGTGCGAATTCGTCGAACGCCGGGTCGCAGTCGGTGCGTCTTGAGCGGTTACTTCCGGAGGCGGCGGCGGAATTTCCGTGACGATCGATTGATCGGCATCGTTCGTCGACATTCCCGACGAAGGGAATTGTCGCGCCGTGTTGGGCGAACGATTTGCTGGAGGCGAATTGTTCGGTGGAGCCGCTGCATCACTGTCTTTGTCGCCGTCAAGTTTGATTGGCTCGGGCAGCGGAGCCAGTCGTTCGGCCCAGACGGAGTTTGGCGGGAAGATCAGCACCGTTTCCGACGGAAGTGGAGCGTCGGGATGCGGTTGACCTTGAAAGCGCTGGCTGTAGGCGGACGGTAAAACGACCCGGACATGCGAGGCCAAGGAACTGTCTTGCCGCATGACCGAAAGAATGGCCGACATGCTGGCATGTTCACTGCGCAGCTTCAGCACAACAGGGCGGTCGATCAGATTCACAAAGCCGATTTGGATCGCACCGGATGATGCCGGCCGCGCCGATGTGCCGCTCTGAGCCGATTGCGAGTCGCCGCTACGGACCGCGTCTGAACGCTGCGAGCCGTTTGATTCCGCGATCACGAGGTCACCCGGCACCAGTTCATACTGGGCCGCAGCCGCGAGCGATGTGGTTTGTCCCGGACGTCCCTGACGGATGATCCGCAGTTGGCCAGCCGAGTCTTGAGTGGGTCCGCCGCACCGAGCGAGCAACTCGCCAAGTGATTGGCCAGATCTGATTTCATACACACCGGGCTTCGCGACTTGTCCAAGCAATCCGACATACGGCTGCTGGCCCGAAGCCCGTTGCATCATCTGCGGTCGCGCCGCACGAGCCATTTGCGGTGGCATCCCCTGAGTATTCGCCTGCCCCTGGTAACCAAACCGATTATTCGGGCCGTATTGGTATTGGTTTGAACCGTATTGAGCGTTCGGGCCGTATTGTTGCTGCTGGGTATTTGGACCGAATTGGTTCGGCATCTGGCCGTTCGGACCGAAGCCGTTGCCATTTACCGGATGGCCGTTGAACCATTGCGGACTCATGCCGCCAGGCATTTGGCCGGGTTGCATGGTCGGAAAGTAGTCCCCCGAGGCGGGATTGCCGTCGTCGGTGCGCTGTCTCATGCCGGGGGCTGGACCGAAATCGGCAGGAGCTGAATTGATGGGACCAGACGAACGAAATTCTCCGTCGATCCATGCGTCCGCACCATGAATCTGCCGCGGATTGAGGTCTTCGTTCAGCGGCGGATACTGAAATCCATAGGCCGCCGCGCTCCAAGTGGCGATTCCCACGCCACACAGAATCGGAAAGAGGTGTGACCAGCGATGGCTCGTCATGAACTGAGTTCCCACGATTAAAGAATGGTGCCCGCGCACTCACAGACAGATGATCGGACAACTCTGACAGTTCTCATCAGGACAATTGCAGCCGCTCTGCCGGTTGCAGCGGTTTGCCCGGTCGTTTTGAGCGTATCGGGGCCGATGCGGCTTCCTTGTCTGCCAAGTTTCGCCAGACCTACAGGCATTAGTCCGGTCATACCCAACATTCCGAATGGGCCAACCTGTTCGCGAAATGCCTCAACCGGGAACGACTCCGTGAGGCGAGCCGGCATCGAATGTGATCTAAAGTCGAGAGACGAGGTCAGCGGGCAGAGATCGGAGACCAGTGGCCAGAGGAAAGAGGTTAGGAGCCAAAGATCAGAGACTTGAGTTCAGAGGTCCAGAAAAATGACCAAGGGTCAGAGGACGGGCACCGTCGTATTTCTTCTTTCCGGTCCCCTCGCCCCGGTACTCCGGGGAGAGGGGCGAACCGCGGTAACACTTCAAGTCGCAAGACAATTTCTTGCCAATTCAACTAACCGAAATCTATCTGAATCGAAAAGCCCCTCTCCCTAACCCTCTCCCCGGAGTACCGGGGCGAGGGAACCAGAAAGATGAAAAACCGGCTCTCCCATCGTCTTCTGACCGCTGATCCGTGACCCCAATTCCCAGACGACAGACCTCTGACTTTTGATCACTGACCTCTGACCTCTGACCTCTGACCTCTGACCTCTGACCTCTGACCTCTGACCTCTGACCTCTGACCTCTGACCTCTGACCTCTGATCTCTGACCTCTGACCTCTGATCTCTGACCTCTGATCTCTGACCTCTGACCTCTGATCTCTGATCTCTGATCTCTGACCTCTGACCTCTGAACCCATGATCCGCCCGAACTCTTCACTTCTGGAACCGAAACGCCGGCTGGGCGACCTGCTGGTGGCGCGCGGCTACTTGTCCGAAGATCAACTGCAGATGGCGCTCGAAGAACAGCGCTCGAGTCGTGGCGTGAAGTTGCTCGGCGAACTGTTGACCGAGCGGGGTTGGTGCAGTGAAGAGCAAGTGCTCGAAGGTCTGTCGGTCGAGCTGGGGGTGCCGTACGTTAAGCTCGATAGCCGTTTGTTCGATCCGAAGGTGGTCGACGCCCTGCCGCGCGACTTCATCGATAAGCACACCGTGTTGCCGCTGTTCAAGGTCCGCGACACGCTGAGCGTCGCGGTTTCTGAACCGACCAACGTGTTCATGATCGAGCAACTCAGCGACATGGCCAAGTGCCGTGTGCAGATCGTGATCGCGGCCGCGAAGGACATTCGCCGCATGGTGCAGACCTATCTGCCCAACGAGCGGGTGTTCGTGATCGACGACATTATCGACGACGCGCGCGACGGTGCCGTGAAATTGATCGAACAGTCGGTCGAGGACATTGCCGCCGCCGCCGAAGCGGCCGACCAAAGTCCAATCATCAAGCTGGTCAACTATGTGCTCTACAATGCCGTGAAGGATCGCGCCAGCGACATTCACATCGAGCCGGCCGAACGCTTGTTGCGAGTGCGATATCGCGTCGACGGCGCGTTGTTTCAATCGCTGGAACTGCCGATGAACCTCGCGCCGGCGGTCGCCTCGCGCATCAAGATCATGGCCAGCATGGACATCAGCGAGCGGCGCATGCCGCAGGACGGCCGCATCCATGTGCTGATGGAAGGGCATCCGGTCGACCTGCGCGTCAGCACGCTCCCCGGCCAATTCGGCGAGAAGGTCGTGATCCGAATTCTCGACAACCAATCGATCACGCTCTCATTGCAACAACTCGGATTCAGCAGCGACATTCTGGAAGCGTTCAAAGGACAACTCGATCGCCCGAACGGCATCGCACTCGTCACCGGACCAACCGGCAGCGGTAAAAGCACCACCCTGTATGCGGCCTTGAGCACCGTGAACTCGGTCGAGTCCAACGTCTGCACGGTCGAAGACCCGATCGAGTTTCAGTTGGCGGGGATCAATCAATTCCAGGTCAACGAAAAGATCGGCCTGACGTTCGGCGGTGTGCTGCGAAGTCTGCTCCGCCAAGATCCCGACATTATCTTGGTCGGCGAAATCCGCGATGAAGACACGGCTCGCGTGGCCATTCAAGCGGCACTGACCGGGCATCTCGTCTTCAGCACACTGCACACCAACGATGCCTGCAGCACGGTGACGCGACTACTCGACATGAACGTCGAAGGCTATTTGCTGGCCGCGTCGCTGAACATGGTCTTGGCGCAACGTCTCTGCCGCCGGCTCTGTCCGAAGTGCAAAAAGATCTACGACGCCCCGAAGGATGTGCGACAGGTCATGGAGAAATATGGGATTGAATGCGCGACCTACTACCGGCCCGGTGGCTGCAAGAAGTGCCGTAATACGGGATTCTCCGGCCGTATCGCGATTCACGAACTGCTGATCATCGATGACGACATGCGCGAGATCATCGCCACCAACCCGACACTGGGCGTGCTCCGCGAACAGGCAAAGAAGTCGCCGATGATCACGCTGCGATACGACGGACTCCGCAAAGTCAAAGAGGGCATCACGACCGTCGAGGAAGTGCTGCGTTCCAGCAATGAAGGTTGGCTGCCCCCGAAAGCAGTGATGGGGTGAGGGGGAGGTGGGGAGGTGGGGTGAATCTTCTCTCCCTACCACCACTCCACTCCATCTCCCCACCAATTCAAAAGGCACAATCATGCGATTCACCTATCAAGCCAAAGACCCCCACGGCGCGCTTCGCACGGGCGAGGTGAGCTGCGACAGCTCGGAGGCTGCCTCACAGCAGTTGCGGCACCAGGGGTTGTACGTGCTGTCGCTCGATCTAGTGCCGGAGGGAAACGCGGCGACAATCTCGGTGTTCGCGCGCCGCGTGACGCGCAACGAAATCGTGGACTTCGCCAGTATGATGGCGGTGATGGTCGATGCGGGAGTGCCGTTGTCGAATGCACTCGAAGGGCTGGTCGCGCAAACCGACAATCCGACGTTGAAGCTGATGCTGGAAAACGTTCAAAGAGGCGTCCAAGCGGGCGAGGATTTGTCGGCCGCACTGGCTCGTTACCCCAAGCACTTCGATCGAGCGTTCGTCAATCTGGTCCGCGCCAGTGAGGCCAGCGGGTCGCTCGGACCGATGCTGGATCGGATCGCCACGCAGTACCGTGGCGAGGCGGAAACTCGCAGCCGCATCAAAGGGGCGCTGATTTATCCGGCCGCGATGGTCACGATGTGCGTCGGAGTGATCGTCTTCTTGTTGACATATGTCTTTCCCAAGCTGATGCCATTGTTCGCCGGCCGCGAGAAAGACATTCCTGGACCGACCAAGGTGCTGCTGGCGGTGTCACGATCCATCACGACCTATTGGCCGTGGTATGTCGGCGGCTTGGTGCTGCTGAGTGGCTGCGGCGTGTTCCTGTTCCGTCAGAAGACCGGCCGAATCATGCTCGATTGGCTGAAGATTCATCTCCCGCCGTTTGGGAGCTTGTGTCGCAAGGTCGCGCTCAGCCGCAGCCTGCGCACGCTCTCCACCACGCTCAACGCGGGAGTGCCGATGCTCGAAGCATTGCAGTTGAGCGCGGGAGTCTCGAACAACCACTTCTATGAGAACTGCTGGCTGGACGTCAGCGACAAAGTGACGACCGGCCGCCAAGTCCACGAGGCGCTGCAATGCCATTCGCTGTTTCCCAAGATGCTGATCCAGATGATCGCCTCGGGCGAGAAGAGTGGCCAACTGGGGAAAGTCCTGGAAAAAGTCAGTGACTTTCTGGATCGCGAAGTCTCGAATGCCGTGAAGACAGTCACCAGCCTGCTGGAACCGCTGATCATCACAGTCCTGGGGAGCGCAATTGGCGGCATCGCCGTCGCCATGCTGCTACCGATCTTCAAACTCAGCAGTCCAGCGCGGTGAGTACTTTGTAGTAGTAGCCGAACTGAACTCGCTAGAGTTCAGATCCGAAGTCTGGCGACTTCGGCTACGACAGTTATTGATGCGCCGGTCCTAACGCGGGCATCGCCCACGCTACAAGTTGCGTGCATGGCGTGCATATTTCACAATCGAAGGTCTTGCTCCCATCCGTGTGGCCTTCTTATCCGTGTGGGTCGGCGTTCTTTGAGATCGGATGGGAACAACTCAAATCCCAGAACAACCCTATTATATCGTTAACGCCGAAGGCGTTGTTTTTCAGGCAAGAAATCCCAAGCACCAAAGAATTCAAAAAATGCTGCGGGCAACTTTGCAATCGAAGCGGCCA
>JAYVSP010000095.1:0-8144 GCA_043775215.1 Planctomyces sp.
CCATCCCTTCGCCTGGACGTACACTGGAAAGCCCCTACAAAAACAACCTCGCCCCAAATTTGTCTCGCCGCATCGCCGCGTTAAACTGAGCAAAAGCCAGAGCCTGGAGCGACTAATCACCTCATGCAACGCTGTTTGAGAGATGTGGCACTAGGCTTCTTTACGAAAGCCACAAAACGCGTATGATCTCTGTTGTCAGCAATGACATCGCAAGAATGCGAAACGTTTCCCATTTCTTGAGGAATCTGTCATGGTGGTTCAGCCAAATCAATCACAGTTTGTCGGCAGCATCAAGAAGGTTCAGCCATGTGACGACGGTTGGGGTTCCGAGATCAAAATCGAAATCCTTCAAAACGAACTTGACGGTTCGCAATCTGATTTCATTAGCCCAAAGGTTGGACAAGTGTTGGAAATGTTTCTCCCGCCACGATCCAAAGCGGCAAAGTTCGTTGTGGGGGACACGATGCGGATGAATGCTCGCCTTTTGGCCGGCCCCACAGGGGAACGCATCGTACTCGTCGCTGCAGAGCCGTATCATGAAGCAAGTGAGAAGAAGGCGCATCTCGGATAGTCACCTCTGCTCACCACGACAAAAGGGTGACGAGTGGAACCACCATTCGTCACCCTTCGTTATTTGCAGAGACCCCGTGGAACAACTCAGATTTTGACCTTCACTTTGACGGTGCCACCCGTCTCGGAAATGCTGCTCAACACAATTCCTGTGGGGGTTCCGCCGTAGGCTCGCAGGTTCGGCAATGTGAGGTCTGAGATCTTTTTAATTCCCAGGGGACCGGGAAAGAGATCATTCGCATCACCACGGTTAGTCGCAAATTCCAACTCTTGTAACCCATCAGCTTGAACCAAACCGACCATGTAGATCGGCGGCGAGTCATTGTTGGACCGGCGGTTGTCGATGTGCCAAACCGCCAAGCCATGGCCGGGCAAGCCGACATCCATTCCGGATTGCTGCCGGTTCTCAATCAGGAAATATTCGGGACCGGACGCACCACCTTGCCAGATCCGGTAACAGGCGCGCGAATCGGTTTCGAGAGTTGGGATGGTCAGCGTTCCCGGCGCAGCGACGTTTTGGGGTTTGATCCAGCCCAGTCTATCCAGGCACCAAGGCGACATTCGACTCGGGGTGTCGCCACCACCCGCCCACGACCCCGCTCCCATCAGACACCATTCGCCAACACCTTCCGAACGATTGGTCGTGTCGTAGAGATCGGGCAGGCCCAAAACGTGACCGAACTCGTGGGCGAATACTCCCACGCGACCGTCTTCCGGTTCGGTGGAGTAGGCGAACACTTTGACTCCCCCGTTCACAAAGGGAGTCGGCAGCACCCATTTATGTGACCAGATCATGTCCTTTCTCTTGACGACATTACGTTCCGCCTCGGCTCCCGTTCCGGCATGAATCAGAAAGATTCCATCGACGTGGCCATCCCCATCGGTGTCAAAACGGGAAAGGCTGTCGGTGGCACAAAACGTCGTCAGCATGTCCTGCAACAGACCCGGAGTGTTATTTGGAAAGTTTAAACTCATGCCGCTGTCACCGTCGGTGTAAACGGCGTATTTCTTCGGGGCACGCATCCAGTCCGTCACTTCGCCCGTCACCTTGAGCTTGCCCCCCGAGATTTTCGAGTAATAGCTCGTCATGGAATCGGGGTTGGCAGCATCGAACAGAAGTTTTTCAAAGTCGGCCTTGGGCCGACTTCCCCTGTTGTCGCTGAAGTCGACCAGCAGCGCCAGTGCGTGCATCGAGCGCGATCCTGGCGCGGCGGCGACGGCCCGCGATGGAGACCTGGACGGTGCTATCGCCCGTGCAGCCACATCTGCCGGATCGTAGATCATTCCATCGTTGAAACCGAGGCTGCGGGCTCTGTTGGCTGAGATCATTCCCATGGCTTCTGCCAGACGAATGTCTGCTGAAGAGAGCGAGCGGCTTTTCCTGATTTCGGTGCGAATGGCCTTGATCACGTCCTCACGTGGACAACACGTCGTGGCGCCTTGAAGATACTGATGGTCGAATTGATTCATGGCGTAATTCCTTGTCTTTGTGTCGTGAAACCGAGAGCGGATAGAAAATCGAGACGATCTCGCGTGCGGAAGTCTCAACAAGCAATGGACCGTGCCTTTGAGATCGATCTGATCGACGGCATGAATACCAAGCCAACATCTTCCGCAAAGTTGGCTGTGGTAACGATCGTGCCACCGACACCGGATTGTTGCCAGCTATGTTGCCTGCGGCGAGGATGACGAAAACTTCAAACGTGGAGTCTTTCGGGAGTTCCAGGCCCGCAGTGGTTGAGATGGTGGTGATGCCCGCCGGGACGTTGCAATTCACAGCAATTGTGGCGGCGTAGCCTGGGCCGAAAGTTATATAGGAAGGAGAAAAGGTGCCAGGAACGAATCAGACACCGCGATTTCATTCGCCGGCCGCGATTCGCATTTTTTCCAGTCCCAGCCGTGCGACTTCGCGCGGGTCGCGAGCCCACAGGTCTTCACGAAATAGTTCGAGCGAAAGCCACCGCGAATAGCCGACTTGCCGCAACAGATCCAGATAACGGCGCAGATCCAAGTGACCGTCGCCAGGCATCACGCGACTGTGATCGTGTTGTTCGATGCGAGCCGGCTCGGCGGGCGTATCGTTGAAGTGCGAGATCGCGATCTGTTCGGCCTTCAACTTCGCGATCGACTCAAAACCGCCGCCTCCGCGAAAGCAGTGAAACGGATCAAGTACAACTGTTGCCTGCGGGTGTCCTGAATTCGTGGCAATCTCGATCGCGGCATCAATTGTGTTGATGTCGTCCACAAAACCGAGGTACTCAAACGCTGGCTTCACGCCGAACGACAGCCCGATCTCCAGCAAATCGTGATAGCATTTCGCAACCAAGGCATGATCGCAGTGACTCGGCGGAGGACCGGAGATGACGTGAATGGCTCCGACCGCGGCGGCCTGTTCAAAGCGGCGTTTGCATTCATCGAGTTCGCTCTGACGGAGAGTCGCATCCGGTTCCGCCCAGCCTTTGACGTAGATTGTCGTCGGCACGATGAGTCCCTGATCGGCGACGGCCTTGCGAATGTCGGTCAAGCGGCCTCCTTTCGAGAGGTGCAGGTCGATATCGTCATGCCACAATTCGATGGCGGCATACCCGACTTCGCCCGCGATACGAATTTTGTCCAAGAGGGGTGTCGGCCGGATCGTGCTGGAGTTCAAGCAGTAGATGAAGTCGGACATGACGTGTGGGACTCCGAGTGAAGTTGTGCTGGGGGTTGAGTGATGATCGAAAAGCCGTGCGACACCGTATCGCGACTCGCACACAGCGGCAATTCGACGGGTGAGCGGCGCACACTAACCCGACGCGCCAGCGAGGGCGAACGCTCCACAGCGCTCCGCGAAGGAAGTCGAGCGAGCGTTCGCCCTCGCTGGCGCGTCGGGTTAGTGTTGGCGCTCTTCGCCTGGAACGTGTCTGCTGCCGATGAGGCTCCTGCACCGCGCGACGCATTGCTCGTCCGGGTGCCGGATGACCGGCCGCGATTCGATCCGCAGGAAATGGAGAAGTTCGGCATCCGGCTGTTCGAGTCGCGGCATCTCAAACTGTTCACGGACATTGACTCCGAAGTCGCGCGGCCGCTTCCAAAACTAATCGATCAAGTCTTCGACGAGTTCGAGAAATACTTCGGCAAGCTCCCTCCCGCGGCCGACGGCAACGAGTTTCAGGTCAATGGCTATCTCATCAAAGAGACCAAGACGTTTCAAAACGCCGGTTTGCTGGATCAGCAACTGCGCGATCAACAACATGGCCGGCAGATCGGTTATCAGTTTTGGATGATGGACCAGCCGAGCGACTATTACCGTCGGCACTTGCTGATCCATGAAATGACGCATGCCTTCATGCTGGCGAACCCGCGTTTGGATGTTCCGGTGGCGTATCTCGAAGGAATGGCCGAGCACTTTGGCACGCATCGCCTGACGGCCGACGGCAAGCTCGAACTGCGGCTGATGCCGAACAACCGCGCGGATTTTCGCGGACACGACCGCCTGTATCTGATCCGCAAGAACGTCAAGGTTCGGGACATCCCCGAACTGCTCGACGTGATGGGCTGGGAGCAGCCAACATTTCGGATCTTCAATGAGTCATACCCGTGGGCGTGGGGCGCGTGCGTGTTTCTCGATCAACTTCCGCGCACGCGAGACCGCTTTCGCAAGACCGCGCGGTCGCTGTTCGATCCGCAGGCGTGGAAGAAGTTTGAAGAACAGCTTCAGCCCGATAGTGCCGAGATTCTGACCGAATGGACTCTCTTCGCCGCCGAAGCGTGGGAGGGATTTGATTTCGAGCGTATGGCCATCGACTTCCGTGACGGACAGCCGCTGAACGAACTGATTCGCACCGGCAAGAAAACATTTCGCACCGAAGTGCGATCCGACCGAGGTTGGCAATCTAGCGGTGTCGTGGTCGAAAAAGGTCGGACCTACGAATTGGTCGCGACGGGAAGATTCGCTCTGGCCGACAAACCGAAGCCTTGGGTCAGCGAAGCAGACGGCATCACCTTTCGCTACCACAATGGCCGCCCGCTCGGCCAACTGCTCACCTCAATCCGTGCGTCTGAGAAAGTCGACGGCGAGCCGGAATCCATGCTGAAGGTCACCGCACTTGGCACAAAGTCGCGTTTCGAGTCTCCGTGCCGCGGCACGCTGTACTTGCGGCTGAATGATCATCCCGGCGAATTGGCCGACAACAAAGGGACCGTATCGGTCGAGTTTCGCGAGATCCCCGCAGATGTCCCCATCGAGCCGCCGAACCACTTTCGATGAGCCGACTGACCGTCAACCGGCCATTGCTTGTTGTCGTTCCGTGATCGAACGGCCGCACAGAGTGCAGCCGCTTCTCTCGCTAATGTGGCTTGGTGGTGCCGATGTAGGGCCACGTCCCACCAGACCCTTTTTTGATTTCCTTCATTTCGCGGCCGCGTGTTTCGTGGACGAGCGTCTGAAACGGTTCGCCGCTGTAACAGACCTCGCCGAAAAAAGCGAAGAACGATGAATTATGGGAGACAAACATCGGCGCGAGCTGACCGTCGCCGGTGGTGTAGCTGAAGCCGCCCAGCAACTCTGTTCGTCCGCCTCCTCGTGTGTCGATGAGTGTGCCACCGCGCTCAGTCTTGTAGCCCAGTATCCACAGATTGCAGCGGTCGCTCAGCAGGTGAGTTCCCTTGTTTTCGATGTTGAGTTGCCGGGCGAAGACTTGCTGATTGCGGACCTCCAATTCGTCTCCGGCAACGTCTTCCAGAAACAGCTTTCCGCCTCCACTGCTGGTCAGGCGCGTGCCAATGCTCCGCAGCACGAGTGTCCGGTTCGAGGCATTCTCGATCCCGCCGTTAATCTTTGAGAAGTGCTCGAACGTGACAACGTCGGCCGCACCCGCAACGACGCGGAAGTCCGGTTTGGCTTTGGCGGTGTAGTCCACCCATCGGCCGCATCCAACAATTCGCTTCACCTTGCCCCGGACGATCAACGTCTTCGTCACGGCATAGTGGCCGGGGAAGAATACCGTGCTGGCTCCGGAGTCGAGCGCCTTTTGAATCGCGTTCGTCGAGTCGCGTTCTCCGTTCGGATCGGCCCCAAAGGCATCGACAACGGCCCAAGTCTTGGGGGCATCGGGCGGTAACTCAGGAGTCTCTTCAATGGGCAACCGCAACGACCCGGCGGACGAAGGAAACGCGCTGGTCGCGGGATGCGAGAAATACTCATCAATCTTTGGACCCTCGCTTCCAATCTTGTCTTCGCCCCGAACGCCAAGAGCGGCGAAATAATCAGGCGTCCCAACATCAGCGAGAGCGCGACCATAGCCAGTGGTTGTGATATCGCGGAGATGAACTCTGCCACCGTTGTAATTGACGACGGCTGGCATCTGGTTCGCGGAATCACGGCCAGCGAGTTTCGCTTCGAGAAGGCACAGCGTTCCGTAACTGCGAACGGCTGGCACCTCATTGTTGCTGGCCAGCCCGCGAATGCTGATGGCTTGGCCATGATTGTCGAATCCAAACTGCGATTGGCCGGTGAGCGAAATGTGCTCGAACGTCTGACTGTTGACCGCCCCCGAAGTCACGATTCCGCGCCGGAATCCTCGCACGCTGACCCGCCGCACGAGCAGCGGGCCGTTCATATCTCGGTGGCCAAGATCAAGACCAACCTCTCCTTGCCCGTCTTCCGAGACGATCTCGCAATTCCGCACCGCTCCATAATTGTTGGCGTAGAACTGCAAGCCGATCGCGCCGGCATTCCCCTTGCCGACATTGAACGACAAACCTTGAACGTGATTATGAAACCAGTCGGCCGACCCAAACCCACCGCACCACATGATTGCCTGCGGCTTCTTCGGGTCAGTGAAGGTGCCGTCTTTCAGCCGGATGACACACTTCGTGGCCGACTGTCCTTGAAGCGTCGTCATTCCCCAATTCTCGTGCCCTTCCCAACGCTTCGGCCAACTGAGCGTGTCACTCATCAAATACGTTCCGGCAGGAAAGTAAAGGATGCGACCGCGGCCGGTGTGCTCGTTGATCGCCCGTTGAATCGCCGCCGTGTCATCACTGACCCCATCCCCCTTCGCGTTGTACGGAGCACGCGTGACGTGAACGACATTCGGGTGCTCTGGGTAAAAAACGTCGCCGTTTGCCGCCTCGACTTGTTGGCTGCAAAATAGGAGCAGCACACTTGCAAACAGCCAAGCGGAAGCGACCACGAATTGCAGAGATCGTCCCTGGCGACGTGGAGACCAGTTTTTGTATCGGTTTAGCCGCACAACGATGAACACACATTGGATTTCATTCCGGGCGTTTCGAGAACCAATCATTCGCGGACGAGCGCTCCACCAACGCATCGAAGACAAGCAGTCGCGGGGTACGGAATCGAACGGTGATGACGGCTGGTCGACGCGATGGACTTGTGGTTGATTGCGGATTGGGGTTCGAGCCGCCCAACGAAATGGATTCTATGCGACGTGCTCGTGGCGGAACGGGTGGAGTGGGTCAAACGGTATGCCGAGCACGTCGCATAGAATCCGCGTTGAACTTAACGGCGGAGCAGGCGGGGAACGATCTCTGGGGGTTTCAATCGGCCATCGCTTGACGCCAGCGGCCTGTGATGGCGCGCCGGCAGCATGGTATCGCCGTTGCGTCGGGCGCCTAGTGTCCAGTCGACAGAGTGTCGGGACGTTCGGTGCCAGCGGACGCGTGGGGGACTGGAGTCCGTGGCGAACTCGTGGCGCGGTGCGATGGCGGTGGTTGCGGGTGGCTCTCGGGCGGTGCGGGAGCGAGGTCGGGACACAGCGGGAGCATTGACCCCGCACTTCGATGACCGGAGGTCTCCGACGATCCGGGGAGACCTACGGTCGCGTACAGCGGCGGGGTCAGGAGACCCGCGCCGAGCGCAGGCGGGATCAGGAGACCCGCGCCGAGCGCGTCTGACTTCGCCGCGTCCGCGTTCGCCACTCCCGCGGACGACGACGGCCAGTGCCATGCGCCCGCCGTAGCCAAGGTGCGCAAGCCCATCAGGAACTTATCGCGGGACACCTGACTGAGCACCCGCACCGACAGGAAGTAGTCCGCGGCGCTGCTCACCCACAGCGAACCGTCCGGCGACAGACCGCCGCCGGGAACCACCGAATGCACGTGCGGATGATGTTGCAATTGCTGACCCCAAGTGTGCAGCACTAGCCAGAAGCCCAGACGCGCTCCCAGGTGCCGCGGGTCCGCCCCGACTTCCAACAGCGTCTCGGCCGCCGCGCGGAACAACAGCCCATACACCTCGGCCGGGTGCGCCAGCGTGAGCTCCGACAGTTCGTCGGGGAGCGTGAACACCACTTGAAAAAACGGCACCGGCAAGAGCTGTTGCGACACCCGCTCCAGCCAGCGGGCGCGGGCCGTCCCGCCGCACTGCGGACAGTGGCGGTTGCGGCAGGAGTGATACCGCCGTTCCGTCACTCCGCAGTCGCCGCACTGGAACAGACTGCCGCCCAACAGCGGCGTGCGGCAGGCGGTCAGTTGCCGCAGCACCTGCATGGGGAGAAGTTGGCGACGTTGCGGCGGGAGGATGTGTTGGCGTACTTGGAGAAGTTGACTCGGAACGGCGACAAGGAATG
>JAYVSP010000096.1:0-6663 GCA_043775215.1 Planctomyces sp.
CTCGTCATCCCCATAATTCCAGAAGCGAGAGACGAAAACGGAGATTGGTTCCTGGCTGTCGCACATGGTTTCCCTTCGGTGAGTTACGAACCGTGATCATGTTGGGGTGATGGATTCAGGAGAGGATGCGTGTTGTCATTTTACACATCGCGTCCGAAGAGTGGTGCGCGCCACGCAACATCGCTGGGCGTTGTCGTTAGGTGCGTTGCGGCAGCGAGTTATGCGCGGAATCGACCGAGTGCTGATGGAAGTTCCTGGGCCAGGATGTCAGCCGGAACATAGGCTCTAATCTCCTCGTGCATGGCATCAAGAGCCTGCTTTGCTGCTAGGACATCTTCGGCAGTGGGAGTGAGGCGATCGATGGGAGTCTCGACGTTTGCGGTAGGGTTTGCGTTTCTCTTGGCCCGTTCCGCTTTGACCGAACCGAATGGAACACGGGACGGGCTTTTGGTTCCATCCACGCGAGCTTGGTCCAGGCGTGCTGCGAACGTCGTCATCTCGTCCGCCGTCATGGGACGCCTCGCCTCGTGCGATCGGGATTGAACCAGTGCCGCGTTGAACGACTGTTCGACACTGTTGGCCTGTGTGGAATTGAGATGTGTCGCCGCGAATTCAACGCAGGCGCGATGCGCCTCACTCAAGCGGTCGAGTTCGGCCTGCCAACGTGGATCGCCCGCAGATTGTGAGCCCAGCTCAGTCATGAGCCATCGCTAGCGCGATCAGGCGTGCTTGTCAAACAGAAACGGTCTTCGTGGCGGTTGCGCCGAAGAACACGGGTCTCGGATTCGAGGCGGTATCTGTATGTGGCGTCGGCAGCCATGCGGCTGCGGCTAGTTCTAAGGCGTCACATGGAGCAAGCAATATGAGCCGGGAACAAATCCATCGCGTATTCCTCGATAAAATTACGACCTCAAAGCAGGTCAGGGAGTATTTCGATCAGGAGTCTCTTGCGGGGCTCGCCGAGACGCTGAAGACGCAAGGACAACTTCAGCCGATCCGCGTCCGCAAAGCTGGCGACAAATACATCATCACAGACGGTGAGCGTCGTTATCGGGCCGCGAAAATCGCTGGCCTCGCCGAGTTGGACGTAATCGTCGAGGAATGTGATCTCACACCAGCCGAAATCACCGAGCGGTCATTGATCGCCAACTGCCAGCGGGAAGACCTGACTCCAACCGAGAAGGCGTTCGGCATCAAAGCGCTGATGGACGCGACTGGCGAGAACTGTTCCGAGGTCGCGCTGCGGCTGGGGATGACCGGTTCCACGGTCTCCCGGCTGTTGACAATGGTGGCCTTGCCGAAGGCGATTCTCGATCAGATTTCAGCGGGGAAGATTCCCGCGTCGGCGGCTCCCGAATTGGCCAAGATTCAAGACCCGTCGAAACAGCAGGAAATTGCTGGTCAGTTGGCATCAGGCAAGTTGACTCGCGACGGCGTGGCGAGCGCCGCCAGACGAAAGAAGCGTGCTTCCTCGCGGCCAGCGAAGACACCTTCGGGCCGTTTGATTGCCATGCTCGGCTTGGGCCGCGTGGTCAGCGTGATTGCCCCAGCACTTTCGCTCGAAGCTGTGATTGAGCTGCTCGAAGAGTTGCTCGCAAAGGCCCGTAAAGCCAAGGGTCAGAACCTGTCACTTGCCACCTTCGGCAAGCTGCTTGAGGACCAGTGCCGGACTTGATGTTCCGGCCGATCCTCGTCCCCTGATTCTTCATGCGATCGGCGTGTTGCCGCTCGCGGTGCGCCCTGACCGCCGGGCTTTTCAGACGGTCGATGTTCCCAAGTAAGAAGGAGAACGAACGATGAGTGCGAAAACGCCTTGGTGGATGTATTGGGTGATTCGATGGGGAGTGATGACGGGAATGCTGCTTTCCGCGATCGGCGGTGGAGCGTTCCTCACGGGCCATGAGGAAGACCTCATGCAGTTCGTGGGTTGGCCGGATTCGCCGTCGCGTGCCGTGAAGCGACAGCTCCGATGGGCAGAGAGTGAAAGCGTCTCAGGCATGGAGTCGCATGTGAAGCCGGTGCGAGATTTCTTCCGCGCGGCCCGCAGTAACACCCGCCGATACTCGGAAGAAGTGCTTGGTTGGACCAGCAAATGGAAGCTGGTGAAGGATTACTTCACGTCCAACGAAGAACACGCTCAGTATCTCAAGGAACGCTTTGAAGCGATGGTGTTCTCCGAAACGCAGCTCGACGCCGTTGTTGAGGAAGTCGTGGCGCTGCATCTGCGACATATTGAGGATGTCGAGTCGCAAATGCTGGTGCGGTTGGAGGCTGATCTCAGCAACCTGCCGTCTGGCTCATTCGGCCCGACGATGGATCGCGCCGCGCTCTCACAGACATTGGGGAACGCCCTGCGTGACGCCGTGAACTCGGCACGGGGCGATCTAAAGGCGGCCGTCGGCAGAGAACTGGCAAGCTGGATCGCGGGGGAGATTCTGGCCCATGCGACGCTGCAACTCGCAACCTCGTCCGGCATTCTTGGGACAGGTGCCGCAAGCGGCACGGTCACCTTTGGCGTCGGGGTCGTGGTGGGACTGATCGTCGATGCCATCGTCACCAAGATCTACAACCATGTCTATGACCCGGCCGGTGAACTGGCGAAGCAGTTGAATTCGCATCTCTACCGGCTTGAAGAACTGATTCTGGAAGGTAACTCGGACGCGCCGGGCCTGATGCCGCGCCTGCGTGATTACTCCAGGGATCGTGGCAACAGCCGTGGCTCGGCGCTGCGCAATGCCGTGCTGACCCTCGCCCCGTGATTTACGGCCGCTGGCCGGTTGAATCGCCGGGCAATGCGCCCGGTGGCCGGTCCAGTGCCTTTCCTCGTGTCCCCTTCGGGATACCTCGTGCAAGGAGACTATGTGATGATTCGTTTCTTGATCTTCTGTGTTTGTATCGGCTTGTCGATGCCGGTCGTGTCTCACGCCGGAATCGGAAGCAAGGTCGTGCAGGAGGCATTGGAATTCACGACCCGAAAGTTCGGCAAGGAAGTCGCCGAAGAGGGCGTCGAGCGGTTGGGGAGCCGAATGGCGAATCTCGCCGCCAAGCATGGTGACGAGTTGGTCTCGACAGCGTTTCGCAAGGCGGGGCCGCAGACGGCCAAGCTGGCCACAGCGGCCGGAAGCAACGGCGATGTTGTGCTTCGCACGCTCGCCCGTCATGGCTCGGACGGTGCGGCAGCTCTATCGCGGCCTTCGGCCATGCGTTTCGTGACCCAATTCGGCGATGACGGTGCCGAAGCCTTGGTTCGCCACGGCAAGATCGGTGAGGAGGTTCTCGAAACATTTGGCGAAAGCGGGGCCAAGGCGCTAAGCCAGGTTACGCAGCAGAATGGTCGGCGTCTGGCGATGCTCGCCAAGGATGGAACGCTCAAGCCTGAACTTCTCGATGTGGTTCGCCAGCATGGCGACACCGCCTGCGACTTCATCTGGAAGAACAAGGGATCGCTCGCGGTTGCTGCGACTCTCACGACCTTTGTGACTTCGCCGAGCGAGTTCCTGAACGGCTCGGCAAAAATCACCGGGATCGTGGCGGACGCCGCCGTTCGGCCCATTGCCGAGATTCCGAAAGTGGTCCTCGCGGAAACCCTGGGCAGCGTCACCGGGCTGATCGGATTCATGGCGCTCGTCGTAATCGGGCTTGGCATGTGGCTGCTGTGGAACCCTGATCGCCGCCGCTGGGCGTTTCGCACCGCTCGCGGTGGATTCCTGCTGATGCGGGTTTCGAGCTTGTTCTGTCCCGCAGCAACGAAGGGAGTCTGAGCCATGTGGCCATTTCGACGCAAACCTCGGCCGGTTGCCTCCGACGATTGGGACATGTCCCGACCTCTGCTGATGCTTTCCCGTCTTTCGATGTGGCTGCTGATGCACGCTTTCAACGGCACGTTCATCTGTGGCGAGACGGGCGGCGGCAAGTCGAGCGGTTCGGGGTTTGCGCTCGCGATGGCTTTCCTGCGGGCCGGTTTTGGCGGGTTGATTTTATGTGTCAAACCTGGAGAGAGACAGACATGGGAACGCTACGCGAGACTCGCGGGGCGAGAAAATGACTTGGTGATCTTCGATGCCTCATGCCAGCACCGCTACTCGTTCCTGGACGCGGAAGCGAACCGCAAGGGTTCGGGGGCGGGGCTGGTCGAGGTTATCGTGCAGCTCCTCTGCACGATTCTGGAAGTCGCGGAACGCAATGGCGGGCAGGGAGGCCGTGAGGACGAAGGCTACTGGCGTCGTGCCGTTCGCCAAATGATTCGCAACCTGGTCGCGTTGCTGCTGATTGCGCAGGGCCGCGTCAGCGTGCCGGACCTGTACCGGCTGGTGGTGTCGGCACCGACCAGTCCCGAACAACTGAAGTCTGAGGATTGGAAGAAGCAAAGTTTCTGTTTCCAGTGCCTGGCGGACGCTGACAAGAAGTCGAAGTCAGCTCGCGAGCAACGCGATTTCGAGCTGATCGCGGACTACTTCATGCTGGAGTTTCCGGCGCTGAGCGACAAGACGCGGAGCGTGATCGTCTCGACCTTCACAAGCCTGGTGGATGTCCTCAATCGCAACCTTCTCTTTGAGCTGTTCTCGACGGACACCACGGTGCGGCCGGAAGACACGTTTGATGGCAAGATCATCATCGTGGACCTGCCGGTGAAGGAATTCGCGGAGATTGGCCAATTCGCGGGCGTGTTGTGGAAGTTCGTCTGGCAACGGGCCGTCGAGCGACGGGACGTGAATGCGAATCCTCGCCCACTCTTCTTGTTCGTCGATGAGTTCCAATACTACCTGACGAGTCACGACTCGCTGTTCCAGACCACAGCCCGCAGTTCCAGGGTGGCCACGGTCTATCTGACACAAAACATCTCGAATCTGCTGGCCGGGTTTGGTGGCGATAATGCGAGGGCGCTGACGGATTCGTTGCTCGGCAACCTGACCACCAAGATCGCGCATCTCAATAGCGATCCCGTCACGAATGAATGGTTTGCCTCGGTCATCGGCCGCTCGCGCCAGTTCTTCATGAACATGAGCAGCAGCTTCCAGCCGGGAACGGCCTCGCTCATGGCCAGCTACTACGAAGACGTGCAGTCCTCGTCGGGCATGAGCGAGCAAATGGAGTTCGAGGTGCAACCTCGCCGCTTCACGAACCTGCGCTCTGGTGGCCCGCAAAACGGTTTCCAGGTGGATGCCATCCTTTATCAGGGCGGCCGGGTGTTCGAGGAAACCGGCAAGACTTGGCTGCCGGTGACGTTTGACCAAAGAGACGGCCGGACTGTCGTGTGACCCGGCCAAGCCTGTTCCCTCAATGGAGACGATGATGAAACCTGTTTCCCAGCAATTTGAAGACAACTCAGCCCAGAACTGGGTCGCCGCATTGACGCGGACGCTCAACGCTTTCGCGTACCTGCCGGAGGCGATGATGCACAAGAACATGGGGCTGCGCTATGTCGATGCCTGCGCCCCGTTCGCGCTGTTGATCCTGGTCTTCTACCCGATCTTTTGGCCGGAGCATGACCTGCGGGCCTACCTGGTCTTCGGCGGGTTGTTTCTGCTGTCCCATATTGGCCAGCGGATCGGTGCATATCGGCGGCGCGTCAGTGGTGACACCTGCCATTCCTTCTACACGGGAGAGCCGTTGCTCTGGCGATTCTTTCCCCGGATGTCGGAACGGACGCTCAAGCGGCAGGTGGAGCCGTTCCTCATGCTGCTGGTCGGCGGAGTCACGCTCTATTTCGACCGGCCCTTGGGCACGCTCTTCATGATCTCGGCGATGGCGATGATCGCCACGAACGAGCAGCAGATGCGTCGTGAACGCGAGCGAGTTTATGCGATGCACGACGCGCTCCTTGAGAACCAGATGGCTGCGGATCGGTTCCGTGGCTGGTATGGCGATGGCAACTGAAAGGAAGGTGACTCATGGCGAAGATTGGATCGGAACACCTGGCGGCGATGGGTCGGCAGGGACTGCGGGAACTCCGTGCGGCGATGTATCCCGGCTCGAACGTGGCCCAGCAGTCCGAATACGGCCTGTACGGAACAATGACTCCGGGCGAAGTCGCTGAAGCCCGCCGTGGCGACGGGCGCGATCTGGAGGACGAAAAGCCCCCGGCATCCGCCCTCGAAGGTCGCATGGCTGCGGTGGAGTCTCGCGGCGTGGAGGAGCCGCAGCGTGCGGAACAAGAGATGGAACGCTGATGTTGCTTACGGGCTGGCTTGAAGCCCGCGTGAGGCACGGACCATGAAACAACACGATGCAAATTCAGGTGAGGAACTCGGTGCCGTGCCGCCGGGCACTCCGACCTGGATCACTCGTGACCTGATCGACAAAACGATTTCTGTCTGGCAGCGGTTTTACAGTGCTCGCCTCACGGCTGTGGATGCCGTGGAAATGCTGATCTCGGTCGGCAACCTGTTCGGCGTACTGCGAACCACTGCCCCAGCGAAAGGGAAGTGAGCAATGTTCTCAAATCTTCTTGGCACTCCGGTGTGTCCCTCTGTCGTTGCACCGATTGATACAGACTTCTCCGACCTCAGCAATTTCGTGCAAGAGGGATGCAACGTCCTGAACGGGACTACGGTGGGAGCCGTCATCGGCGGGATTCTTTGCCCTGCACCGGGCGGCCCGGAACTCGGAGCCGCAATCGGCGGTTGGATTGGAAGCAAACTAACCGACAATCCGACGCCTGCC
>JAYVSP010000097.1:0-7401 GCA_043775215.1 Planctomyces sp.
AATTCTGAATTCTGCGGTGCCTGACCCCGGACTTTTCGGTCTTTCAGACTCTCACATTTCAACCACAAGTGGCAGAGATAATAATCGCGATGGTTCAATCCTGCAGCATGCATTTTCCGCGACGTCTCCGCGATGGACACAATCAATGCTCGACGAAAAGCGGGTGTTGGCGGTCGTTCTGACCAAGCGGCGCACAGACTTTCCAAATCCTGGCAGCCAGTCAGTTCGCGCATGAGGATGAACGATTCCCGAGTGGCTGGATTGCGACCACGCTCACCAAATCCCACAACCTCGACGGTCGAAATTCCGGCGCGTTCGAGACACCGAATGGCCTCCACTTCATTGCGAGCACTCAGTACCGGCCGGTGGCCAGACAACAGCGTCCGTAGGATCGACTTCCAGCCATATCCGTGATGTCGTTTGAGAAAGTAAACCCGTCCGCCAATCTCGACACGCAGAGTTTGTCGTCCCTCGACGTCGCGAAACACCTTCCCCGTGAGTCCGAAAATCCGGTCGAAGGCCGTGGCGCCGTCACCCAGATGAGCCGAGATTTCGGAATCCAGTTCGATCATGCCGTGCGCCATGCCGCGACTAGGAGACGCGACCGTGAGGGAGTTGAAGGAGGAGATCGATCACTTGAATCATCCGGAAGACAACCGCTTCCTCACCGTCGCGGCTCGGTTACTCAATAGGCTGACACTACGCTGCCTTCTGCAATATCAATGGCCGCGCTGCCAGCATTTCTCGTTCGGACAAACGCTCGTCGAAATGGCGAGCGACGGCGGCTCGGAATGCAGCGGCGACTTCGGGCCGTCCTTTCCAGTTCTTCATGAAACGCAGCCAGTCACGATCACGTCGCGGCAAGTAAGTGACGTCGAACCAATGCCGCCAAGTGCCGTCCAGGTCGATCAGTTTGAGCTGTCGATCGGCTGTGACCATAAAGTTCGAGGCTTTCAGATCGCCGTGCGCCAACCGCATCTCACCGAGTGTGTGCCAGATGTCCGCGAACTGACTGGCGAGCCGATCCAATTCGGTCGTCGAGAGCGGAGTTTGTTTCAGGAACTTATCCAGGCCCACGCCGTCGACGTATTCGGTCAAGACAAATGAACGGAACCGAAACGGACCGATGCGATCTTCAACCATCGCCAGCGGCCGGGCTGTGTTGAGTCCCGCCTCAAGCATCTCGCGGCCATAAACCCACGAACGGCTTGCCCGTGTGAACCACAGCAAGTGTGACAGTGTGTGCCCAAGTTCGCGGAGGTTGAATCGCTTCAACACGCCGATTGCAGCGTGTGCAAACCGGCCCGTTGTCCCCGGCTGCCGTAGCGGCACACGAGCGACTGTCGTCCGGTCGTCTTTCTTGAGTGGTTGACCAGCCTCCAGAAAGGCGTCAGGGTCGGACCACAAGCGGTCGATCAGTTCCGGCGAAGCCCGATTGTCGAAAATGATCCGGCGAAAAGGGGACTGCTTGACCGACACATGGGCTCCACGCAGTTCAAAGTTCCACGGCCAATCGACATCTGACAGCAACTTAGCCAGTGCCACCAGCGGAACGGCGAACAGCGACCACACCGGCCGAATCAGTTCGTTGAAGACCATGCCAAAGAAGTCATTCAGTCCCTCGACAAAGCGGCCCCACCACACCGGCTTGAGATACTTATTGAAGAATTCTACGAGCTTCTCCGTGATCCACAGCGTCTCGGGGTCGACCATGCGTGCTTCGACATCGAAGTGCCACCACGGTCGCGCGCCGTCAGCCCATTTCAGCAGCACGTCATCGCGCGGATCGCTGCTGAAACGTTCTTGATGCGGCGCCGGTTCCAGAGAGCGAGAGGCGTCTGCCCCCTGATGGTTTCGGCTGTCAAAACCGCGAACATCACGGGGCTGATGCCCCCCGCTCGCCAGAGTGGCAACGGCTGGCAACTGCTGCCACGGAAGAACTTGCGGACTACTTGGTGTCGCCGAGTGCTCCAAATAGACCGGCAACGCAGTTTCGTTATAGACCGGCAACGCAGTTTCGTTCTTCGGCACCGCGCGCGGCGGAAGTTGTTGCGGTTGATGGGTCAAGTGTAAGGCCAAGTCGTCAAAGCCTGGAACCGTGAGTGACGCATCATCATTCGATGGATCGGATGATTTGGAATTGTTCATGATGTCTCGTGTTTCGTAGCGTGACTCTCGGAGTCGAGCCAAACCAGAAAATGCTCAACTCGGAGAGTCAAGCTACGGAGTTGTTGTGGGACAGGATCTAAGCGGCCACGCGCCGCGACGTAGTCGGCAAAAGGCGAACGACTTCTTTCCAAACGTGATCGACGGTCAAATCGCGCAGACAACGATGATGCCCCAACGGGCACGTTCGTTGCTGACACGGCCCGCAATCAACGGACAGTTGCAAATGCACGGCCAACGGATGAAACGTTTCGCTCCAGGCGGTGTGCGTCGGGCCGAAGAGCGTGATGGCCGGCACATCGAACGCCGCGGCGAAGTGCCGAGGCCCCGAATCGGTCGTCACCAGCAAATCAGCATGTCGGATTGCGGCCTTCGTCAACCCAATGCTCGGCGGTTCGTCGGCCAGACTGAGTACTCGTGGATGCGAAACAGCAGCCACGATACTGCGAGCCGTATCTCGTTCGTTCGGCCCGCAGACGATCAGCACCGTGCGTCCCAGTTCGACGGCGATACGGCGCGCCAGTTCCGCGAAGTTCCCCACCGGCCAATCCTTCGCCGCTCCGAAAGCCCCGCCCGTATTGAGGCACACATAACCATCCGGCTCGGCTCGCAGAGATCGACTCCAGAAATTAGCCAACTGTTGCTCATCGCGCGGCAGTGTCGCGAGTTCCAACTTGCGAGTGAGCGATCGGCACCCCAGTTGACTGACCAATTGCAGCATCTCATCCAACACCGGATGCGGAATCGCCTGAGACAGCGCGGGAACCGGATCGGTCAGCAGAAAACTCCGTCCATTGCGAGCGTATCCGAGAGTTCGTTTCGCTCCGGAAGCCCACGCCCAAGCGGCGGAGCGAAATGAGTTCGGCAGCACGACGACAAGATCAAATTGCTCGCGACGTAATGCTTTGAAAAACGAGACTGGCGAACTAGACGACGTCAGTCCCCCGGTCTTCGGATCGCGGATCAGCACGCGGTCAATCAACGACGTCCCGGCGAGCACATCGGCCACATATGGCCGCAGCACCCCCACGATTTCCGCGTCAGCAAAATGTTGCCGCAGCGCACGAAGTGCCGGAGTCGCCATCGCGACGTCACCAACCCAGTTCGGCAACCATATGGCAAGTTTCATGAGATTCTCGAGCACACAGATTTCAGATCTCAGATTTGAAATTTGGGACGTCACGCCGCGTCGCGATGCGCGCGGATACTGCTGACAATCTTTGTCGTCGAAACGTCGGGAACTTCGCTGAGGATGCGGACTTCTCCGCCATAGCTTTCAACCAGTTCGCGGCCGATGACGACCGGTGTGGTCCCCCCTTTGACCAGCACGTCCGGACGCAAACGTTCGAGCAACTCCAACGGCGTATCTTCATCGAAGACTACGGCGTGATCGACGCATTCCAGCGCGGCGAGCATCATCGTTCGCTGCTGCTGATTGATCACCGGGCGGCCGACCCCCTTGTGGCGGCGGACACCATCGTCGCTGTTGACTGCGACAATTAAACAGTCGCCGAGCGCTGCCGCTTCTTGCAGGTATTGCACATGTCCGGCATGCAGCAGATCGAAGCAACCGTTCGTGAAGACCACCTTTTGTCCAAGCTGCTTGCGAGCGTCGACCAGTCGCGCCAATTCGTCGAGCGTGCCCGCCTTCTCATGCACTTTTCGCGAACCGCCCAGCAGGTCACCCAAAATCTCCTGCCGCGTGATTGCGACAACGCCGATGCGTTCGACTTCCAGGCCTCCCGCGACGTTGGCCAGACGACAGAGGTCTTGCGGACATAAGCCATCCGCCAGACCGACGCCGATCATCGCCAGAACCATGTCTCCGGCGCCAGTGATGTCGTAGACCTCGCGTTTGCGAGTCGGAAACAGTTCGGCCGATCCGTCCGACAGGGACAACGCGATGCCATCCTTATCGAGTGTGACAAATGCATGTTCCAGTTGCAGCGTTTCGACCAGTTGCCGTCCCGCAGCGAAGGCATCATCCGCGGTGCGGACCTCGAGGCCCGTCGCTAGTTTGGTTTCGAGTCGATTCGGAGTGATCGCCGTCGCGCCGCAATAATCGGCATAGTTCGCTTTCGGACCGGGATCGACGAGTACCGGAATTCCCTGGGCTTTCGCGGCATCCATGACGGTGCGCAAGACTCGAGGAGTACAAACGCCCTTCGAGTAATCGGAGATCAACACCGCCTGGTGTCCGTCCAATTGTGCGAGAATTTGCGTCAGAAAAGCATCTTCCAGCGCTGTCGAAAGCGCATGCCGCGACTCGCGGTCAACGCGCAAAATCTGGTGCGGATGACGGCTTTGTGCTCGGCCAATGAATCGGACTTTCACCGTCGAAGGGCGAGAAACATCCGGCAGCACATTTGAACAATCGATGCCCGCATTGACGAGCGCGGCTTGGAGTTCTTCACCATCGCTGTCATGGCCAACCACGCCAGCGATCGTCACGTCGGCATCCAGTCCGCGAATCATGTTCGCGACATTCGCCGCTCCGCCGAGCCTCATTTCATCGTGCTCTTGCCGCAGCAAGATGACCGGGGCTTCTTGACTGATCCGCTCGGCATCGCCCCAGACGTAGCGGTCTAAAATCAAATCGCCAATAACGAGCAACCGCGGATGCCCGAGCTGCTGCATAACGTCAATCAAGTGGTACGACATTGCGGTCCGCCATCCTTTGCGAACGTCTGAAATTTCACCGCCTGGAAAGTGGGGCGGAGTGTGCCGCTCTTGGAAAATTGCGTCAATCCCGGTTCGCAGACCTGATGTTTGTCGTGGGGTAGGCGGCTCGCCTGCCTAAGCGGTTCTGTTGAAACGGGCAGGCGACCCGGCTACCCCACGACAAATGGCTGTTCAAGTTTGTCGGTTCTAACGCCGATAGGGATTGTGAGGCGGCGCGGCGGGCGCCGTGAGAAGTTTTTTGCGCGGGTACACCTGCGGCCGACTCGACTCCAGCCGGAGCGTCGTCGGTCATCAAGGAGTTCTGGCATGTGGAAGCACGTTCGGAACGGAGTCCTGTTGGCGGTTGTGAGCGGGTTGATTCCGATGGCTCTCACTGAGTCCATCGCATCAGCTCAACTTTTTGGTCGCCGCTGCCGTCAGTGCGGGCACTCTGGGCACTCCGGCCATTGCGGACATCAGTGCGGCCAATGCCAGAGACCAGTCGCGCAGTGCCAATGCACGGCTCAGCAACCAGTCGTCGAAACACAGATGGTTCCGCAACAAACGACTGTTCTCCGCAACGAAGTGGTCACGCAGTATCGCCAAGAAGCAGTGACTCAGAATGTTCCTGTCACGACCTATCGCAACGTGGTCGTTGACGAGGGCGGGTATCAGATGGTTTACGTGCCGAAGCCGGTGGCCAAGCAGGTTCCGCAAGTCACGTATCAGCAGCAAGTCGCTTACCGGACAGTCCCGTTTCAAGTGACGCGGCAGGTACCGCAAGTCGTTACGCAAATGGTGCCACAGCAAATTGTGCGACAGCAGACATACTCATACCAGACGGCTCAAGTGGCTCCGATCGCGGCCCCGTGTGGTTCGTGCGGCGGAGTGGCGTATGGAACGGCTCCGATTTATTCCGGAATTCCGATGCTTGGCCAGTCTTACTACACCGCTCCAAACATGGCGTCGCCGTTCATTTCCAACCCGGTGACAATGCTGGCTCCGACCACTGCCGCCGCAGCGCCGATCCCGATGCATGGTGAAGCCGATTCACATGCCAATCCGGTCCCCGATCCGAAGTTTTTGGAGAGTCCTGGCGCGGCCAGGGAGTCCTGGACGACGATCGGTACGCGACAGGGCAGCCATTCGGAAACGAGCAACTACGACGATTCACGAACCTCAAGCAGCAGCAGCAGTACACGCTTCAAGCCCGCTCGTACCGTGTATCGTTCGTGGGAAACGCAGTCGCGCACCGCGGCAGGCGATGGACCGGCCAGGCAATAGCGGATCGGTTGACGAACTGATCGATACTGACCATCGTGCTCGCGTTGCTCGCCTCCGGGTGTCGGCGAACGATTGCGGGAGAACTCATGAGCTTACTTTGGCGGATGGTATTGTCGCTGGAGGTGCTGCCGCGCACCGTGCGGTTGCGTGCGGTCCAGGCATTGGGTGCGGCGAAAGGACCGAGCAGCGTGCCGGCGCTCTTAAAGGCGCGCGCCAGCCGAGATGTTGCAGTTGCGGAGACGGCGATTGTCGCATTGCGGTCGCTAGGCACAGTGGCCATCGCACCATTAGTCACTCGGCTGGGAAGTGTTGTTCCAACGGAACGAGCGAGCGCCGCCGAAGCGTTGGGATTACTCGGCAAGGAAGCACGCTCAACCGTACCAAAACTACTCGGTCTGCTTGTTCACGATCCGCATGTGGGAGTGAAACTGAAGGCGGGCGAGGCATTGGGACGGATCGGACCGGGCTCGGCGGAGGCGATCCCCGAACTGATTCAGTGGCTGAATGCCAAAGATTCTCGGCAGGTGGAAGTCGCCGCGCGCGCTCTGGGCAGCATCGGCCCGATTGCGAAAGATGCCTTGCCGATTCTAGTCGGTCACGCGACCCACGTGGATAAAGCGGCTCGCGAAGCAATCGCCGAAGCGATCGGAAAAATTGGCTCGCTGGCAAAGATCTTTGTTCCGAAACTGGCCGCTCAACTGACGCATGTTGACAGCGACGTGCGAGAATCGATCGCGCGAGCACTCGGTGGCATCGGCCCCGATGCGAAAGCGGCAGTCCCCGCACTCAGCGCTCAGTTGCAAGACATTGACCGCGCCGTGCGAACCGCGTGCGCGAAAGCGCTCGGACAAATCGGCCCGCCTGCCGCAGCCGCCGTCCCAGACTTGATGGGCCTGTTCAACGACAAGGATTACGGCGTCCGTGAGGCGACCGCACGAGCGCTGGGCCAGATTGGATCCGCAAGCACCACAGCGGTGCCGAGCTTAATGAAGCAACTAAAAGACGACCGAGGGAGCGTGCGGTTGGCGGCGGTCGAAGCCCTCGCTGCAATCGGTCCCCCCGCGGCAAGTGCTCTGGCTGCCATTAAGTCGCTCTCGTCCGACAAGTATCCCACCGTGCGCGCCGCGGCGGCGAAGGCGATCGAATCAGTGGCAGCAACAACCTAGTAACGCGGCGAAGCCGCAGAAGCGCAGGCGAGTCGCTCCCGCGACTCGCATTCCGAACGTCAACCGAACCCCGATGTCACGTTGCCCTGCGATCGGCTACGCAACGGGAATCTCAGTTGCGGAG
>JAYVSP010000098.1:0-8754 GCA_043775215.1 Planctomyces sp.
TGTCTTGAATCTCCGGCCCACGCTCTGGCGAGCGTGGCGACGTGAGTGAGGAGCGAAAGTGGCTCGGCGCGAGAAATTGATTGAGCAGATGCGGAACTCGCCGGGCACCATCCGGTTCGGCGAGGTAGATGCTCTGCTGAAACACGAGGGATTCGTGCTGTTCAACCAGCGCGGCAGTCATTGCTCCTATCATCGGTCCGATGGCCGAGTGCTGACCGTTGTGAAACCTCACGGAGGCCGGAAGACCTGTCATCCCGCCGACATTCGTAAACTCTTGAGGGCTCTAGGCCATGAAAACGACGCATGAGTATCGAGGCTACATCTTCACCGTGACCTATCACGCTCAAGAGCCCGCCTATCTGGTGGACTTCCCAGATGTTCCAGACATCATCACCAGCGGCAGTACACTGGCCGAAGCGTTCTCCAATGCCTGCGAAGCGCTCGACCTGCACTTGGAAAGCCTTCAGAAACTCGGCAAACGGCTCCCCAAAGCTCGCCACCGGCTCGTGCTGCAAGAAGTGAGGTGATGCAGCAGTGGGCAGCGGCAGTGGGCAGTGAAGAGAGAATCCTGCCGACTGCCCACTGCCCACTCGATAATGTCCGGGGGCTGACGCCCAATGGCACTTACTTTAGGTAGCCACGGTCGCCAGACCGTGGGTTTTTGACGGCAATTCCGCTGCACCCACGCTCTGGCGAGCGTGGCTACTAGGTAAAGTAAGTGCCATTGAACTGACGCCGCCCGGCTCGCCGCAGATGTTGGGTTACGAAATGTGAATGGAGGAAATCATGCAAACGACGATGGAAGTGGAGAACCTTCAGATGACGGTTCCCGAACTGTTGGACCACCTGTCGCCGGGGGATGAAGTCATCCTGACTCGGAATCATCAGCGAGTGGCGAAGCTGATCGGCGAGCAACCTCAGCCGCCACTCAAACAACGCCCCGGTCCCGGCGTGTGCAAGGGAATGATCACCTACATCGCCCCGGACTTTGATGCGCCGCTCGATTGCATGAAGGAGTACATGGAATGAACATCATGCAAACGACGATGGAAATTGCTGACGCCCAAATGACGGTCGTGGCCTTGCTCGACGGCCTGACGCCCGGCGATGAGGTCATCTTCACCCGCAAACATCTTCCAGTTGCGAAGCTCATCATCGATGAGAGCAAGACCTCGCAAACCTCGTGTCCCAGGACTCTGCAAAGGAATGCTGACGATCGTTTCTGATGACGATGAACACCTGAAGGACTTCGAGGAGTACATGCCGTGAAGCTCCTTCTTGACACGCAATTGGTAAGCCAATCTCGCCGGCACAACTCAGGCTAAGGTCATGCAATGCGAATTCACCATCTCAAGGTCAACAATTTCAAATCGCTGGTTGAGTTCGATCTCAACTTGCCGAAGTTCACCTGCCTGATTGGTCTCAATGGCTCTGGTAAATCGACCGTCTTGCAATTCATTGACTTTCTGTCTCAGCAAGTTCGTGGAGACATGGAACGATGGCTCGACGAACGCCATTGGAAAGCACGGGACATTGGCTCTCGACTGACGCCCAAGAAACGCACGGTGGATTTTGAAGTGACGTTAATCGGCAAGGCCGGCGAACCTGAACGGCGATGGAAAGCCAGTTTCAATACGTCACTCCTGCATTGCACCTATGAATTGATCGAGACTCCGAGGGCAAAGTTGGAAGTCGAAAAGGGCCGACTGACAATCACTGATTTGGCAAAAGACGAGGTCGTGCATGATGAGAAAGTCTCCTTCAGCTACCAAGGGTCGGTGTTGTCACAACTCAAAAAGGAGACGCTGCCCAAATCGTTGATGGTGTTCCGGGAATATGTTTCGGGCATCAAGTCACTTGATCTGCTGTCGCCGGAATACTTGCGAACGAGAACACGAGAATCCGCAGGTTCGCTCGGACTGCTCCGCCTCAAGGCGATCCTGGCGGAATTGGAAACCGAAAAACGCTTTCTGCTCTTTGATGAAATCGAAAATGGCATCAACCCGGAACTCGTGGAATTTGTGATCGACAAACTCGTGAACGCTGAGCAGCAAGTCTTGGTCACGACTCACAGTCCAATGATCTTGAACTACCTCGAAGACGATGTGGCACGGGAGGGTGTGATTTATCTCTACAAGACTCGACACGGCGACACGAAGTCGATTCCGTTCTTCTCGATTCCCTCGTTGGCGGAAAAGCTAACGGTGATGGGGCCGGGCGAGGCGTTCGTTGATACGAACCTCACCGAGTTGGCGGCCGAGATTGCTGAAATGCCAATGGAGGAAGTGTGAAATGTACTTCCTCTTCAGCGGAGAAGGACCGACCGATTTGGGTCAATGCCAGTTACTCAACCAAATCCTGCAAAATCGCAGCATCGACATCAACCGCATCACCATGCCGAGCTTTGCGGAGTTCCGAAATCGGCTCGAAGAAGTGATCTAGCCCCGCCACAACTCACACTGTTGCCGAGTTTCTTCGCGATGGACACCAAGCAGATTAACGACGCTCTTGAACGCATCTTCCAAGAGGACGGTGCGCGGATCGTTTTTTGGAACGACCCGGACAAGGAATTCCAAAACCTCTTGCCGTTCATCCTGCTCGACGCCGTGACGACGCTTCGCCTCGATCAAATGGGTTCGCTGGAGGTGAAGATCCAACTGGAGAAGGAAGACCCGACCGGCAAGTACCTGCTGTACTCCCCGACGGAAGAACCTGACTACGAAAACGACTGGTTGATTGACGTCCGCTTATTTAGCAAATCATTCAGGGCCGACCGAGCTTCAATTCTGCTCCAGGAACTCGGCCTGAAAAGCCAACATCTGCGCCAACACCTTGCTGATCGTCGTAAATTTTTCGACAACAAAGAACGGCTCCAGAAGCTCACTCCATTGATTGCACCCGACGACGTCGCCGCTGACATCGACCGCAAGATGATCGCTGTGGTCGCCAAGGCCGACCAACCGGAACTCTTCAATCTGGTGCGAACCGTCTTCCACGCCTGGACCGAAGCAGGGAACGAGATCGACCTCGACATTCCGCCCGCCGTCTGGGGCCAGCTCGAGAAGTTCGACCTCGACATTCCCTTCTGGCAGATGGTGAAGACGACCTTCGGCTACGAGGAAGAAAGTCCCACGCTGAGGAATCTCCTGCTCCGACTGCTGCTGACGGACTACGGCCATTACCTGAAGGGTGACGTGCCGCAGTCGATCCGTGGGCTGCTTCTGCCCCGTACTGGCTGGTCGAACGCGGTCGTCTGTCTGGCGCAGTGGCGAGACAGTAGCAGTCGGGGGACCAGCTACGACCGGCTTTCGACTGAAGCGGCGGCGGTCCTCAAGATCGAAGATCATCTGCCGAACCTGGAGATCGACCAACTCGTTGACGTGATGACCTTCTTGGCCGTCGAAAAACGGATCGCCAGCAATTTGCGGGAGCGGGTCCAGGCGACCGTCGATACGATCAACGCCGATGATGTGCGAAACATTGCCTCACGACGTCAGACCGGGCATTGGGCTTCGCTCACCGTGGCCGATTCTCCGGACGCACCGCGGCAGGCGCTTCACGCCGTTTACGACGCACTCGTGGCGGCAGCGGACTTCTATGTCCTGCGGAACTTGCACAAGTCGGGCTTCGATGACCCGGACGCCGCGACAATGTATCGGGCTTACGAGTCGGAGCTTTACCGCTTCGACCAACTCTATCGCCACTTCTGCGAGTCGGCGGACATGGCTGAGTCCGCCGGCTGGAACATCGTCAAGCCGCTACGGGCCGACATCGAGGCCCATTACGTCAACTGGTATCTGACCAACTTGGCGCTGGCTTGGGGCAAGTTCATCGAACCGCCCCAAAACGTGTCAAGCAGCGGGCTGCTCAACAAGTGGCAGATCGACAAGGTGACAAACCAATTCCATTTCTACGACCGCAACGTGCGGCCTTGGCTGGAAGAAGGGGACAATCGCCGAGCCTTCGTCATCATCAGCGATGCCTTCCGCTACGAAGCGGCCCAGGAACTCACCACCGAACTCAATGGCAAGTACCGCTTCGAGGCCACACTGTCATCGCAGCTTGGCGTGCTGCCGTCGTACACAGCGCTGGGCATGGCGAGCCTGCTTCCACACAAGACGCTGGCCTACAAGGGGACCGACGTGTTGGTCGATGGGAAATCGAGCATCGCCAGCGAACGGGACGGCATCCTGCAAGCCGTGGGTGGCTTGGCTTGCAAGTGTGACGAACTGATGGCGAAGAAAAAGGAAGAAGGCCGGGAGTTCGTCAAGGATAAGCGGGTGGTCTACATCTACCACAACACCGTCGATGCAGTTGGCGACGACGGCAAGACCGAAGGACACACGTTCGAGGCCGTGCGCCGTGCCATCGACGAACTGGCGGCTTTGGTCGGCTACATCGTCAACAACTTGAACGGCCACCACATCGTCGTCACCGCCGATCACGGCTTCCTCTTCACCGAGACGGCCCGTGTTGAGACCGACAAGAGTAAATTGAAGGACAAGCCGGACAGCACGATTCTCGCCAAGAAGCGCTACTTGGTCGGCTCCAAGCTCCCCAATGACGATGCCGCGTGGCACGGCAAATTGAGTGTGACCGCCGAGGTCGATGGCGACATGGAGTTCTGGATTCCGAAAGGTGTGAACCTGTTCCACTTCGTCGGCGGCGCTCGGTTCGTCCACGGCGGAGCCATGCCGCAGGAGATCGTCGTGCCGGTCATCACCGTCAAGCACATCCGAGGCAAGTCGGCCCAGGAGACGAAGACCAAGCCGGTGACGGTCCAAGTGCTTGGAAGCAACCACCGAATCACCAGCGCCTACTGCCGCTTCCAGTTGATCCAGATGGAGCCGGTCAGCGAGCGAGTGAAGCCGATTACGCTTCGGGTCGGCGTGTACGAGGGCGAGGAGCCGGTGACGGACATCCAGACAGTGAAGTTCGAGAGCAGTTCGGGCAACCTGGACGAGCGGAAGAAATGGATCAACCTCGTGCTGAAGGACCGGCAATACAACAAGAAAACACCTTACCGCCTCGTCTTGCAAGAAGCCGAAACCGGCATCGAGCAGCAGAGCGCGGAAGTGATTATCGACAGGGCGTTCACCGATGACTTCTGAAACCAACACTCCTGACACCGGCCTAGATGACCTCCTGAACCGAACTTTTCCGGGCAAGGTGGTTCGCAAGGACTTGACCAAGTTGGTCAAGGAAGGTGCGAACGTGCCGGTCTACGTCCTGGAGTATCTGCTGGGGAGTTACTGCGCATCGAACGATGAAACTGTGATCGAAGAAGGTCTGCGCACCGTCAAAAAGATTCTGGCCGAAAACTATGTCCGGCCGGACGAAGCGGAGAAGGTGAAGTCCACCATCAAGGAACGGGGCAGCCTGAAGATCATCGACAAGGTGACGGTCACGCTCAACGAGAAGCGGGACGTTTACGAGGCGCTGCTGGGCAACTTGGGCGTCAGCCGAATTGAAGTTTCCAGCGGCATCGTCAAGAAGTTCGAGAAGCTGCTGGTCGGTGGCATCTGGTGCATTGCCACATTGGAGTATTTCTTCGAGGAGGACCAGAAGGGGTCGCCCTTCCTACTGCGGGACTTGAAGCCGATCCAGATGCCGAACATGGACCTGGAGGAATTGTTCCAGGGACGGCGTGCCTTCACCGAGCCGCAATGGATCGACGCCCTGTTGCGCTCGACCGGCATGGAGCCGACGAACTTCGAGGAGCGGGTAAAGTGGCACTTGCTGGCCCGGATGATCCCGTTGGTCGAGAACAACTACAACCTCGCCGAGCTTGGCCCGAAAGGAACGGGAAAGAGCCACATCTACAAGGAAATCAGCCCGAACAGCATCCTCGTGTCCGGTGGGCAAACCACCGTCGCGAACCTGTTCTACAACATGGCCCGGCGTCAAGTTGGGCTGGTCGGATTGTGGGACGTGGTCGCCTTCGATGAGGTCGCGGGTATTTCCTTCAAGGACAAGGATGGCGTTCAGATCATGAAGGACTACATGGCTTCCGGATCGTTCGCCCGTGGCCGTGATGCGATCAGCGCCTATGCCTCAATGGTGTTCGTCGGCAACATCAACCAGCCGGTCGATACGCTGGTGAAGACAAGCCACCTATTCGCCCCGTTCCCGGACACGATGATCGACTCGGCGTTCTTCGACCGTTTCCACGCCTACGTTCCCGGCTGGGAGATTCCGAAGATGCGGCCAGAGTTCTTCACGAACCAGTATGGCATGATCGTGGACTATCTCGCCGAGTGGCTGCGGGAGATGCGCAAGCGGAACTTTGGCGATGCGATCAACAAGTATTTCAAACTGGGTCGTGACCTGAACCAGCGAGACACGATTGCTGTCAAGCACACCGTCTCCGGCCTGCTGAAGCTGCTCTATCCCAACGAAGAGTACGACAAGGAAGCCGTCCGCCGCTGCCTTGAGTATGCCCTGGAAGTTCGTCGCCGAGTGAAGGAGCAGTTGAAGAAGATCGGCGGCATGGAATTCTTCGACGTTCACTTCTCCTACATCGACACGGAAACGTTGGAAGAGAAATTCATCAGCGTCCCCGAACAAGGTGGTGGAACATTGATTCCTGACGGGCCATTGAATCCCGGCGTGATGCACACAGTCGCCGTTGGCAGCAGCGGCCATCTCGGACTGTACCGCATCGAAACCCAAGTCACGGCGGGCAACGGAACGCTCAAGATGTCCGGCTTCGGATCGAATTCACAAGCGAAGGAAGCAGTCAAAGTCGGCTTCGATTACTTCAAAGCCAACGCCACCCAGGTCAGCGCATCCATTAAAGCTCTGGACCACGATTACCACTTCCACGTCGTCGAACTGCACAACACCGGCCCGACAACAGCCATGACATTGGCAACTTTTGTTGCTCTATGTTCTGGAGTCTTTGGCAAACCGATCCAACAGCAAATGGTCGTGCTCGGCAGCATGAGTCTCGGCGGCAACATCATCCCCGTCGAGAATCTGGCCGAGTCCCTCCAAGTCGCCCACGACGCCGGAGCCAAACGCATCCTGCTCCCAATGGCCAGCGTCCGAGACATCCCCACCATCCCCGGCGAATTGTTTGCCAAGTTCCAAACCGGATTTTATTCAGACCCAACCGACGCAGTGTTCAAGGCGTTGGGAGTGCAGTGAGGGCCCTACTGAGGCAAACTCGCTGGGCTCGTTGATTCGAGGTCAGGACGCGGCACTCCAGGATTCCAGGACCACGCAACGTGGGAGCGGTTGCAGCGTCACAGACTCGCAGCACGCGGGAATCAGGAGCGTGTCGCCCGGTCGCAGCGATTCGAGGCCGTAAGACGATGACAACTCGGCGGCTCCCTCCATCAGCGAAAGTAGCCGGCACACCCCTGTGGCGGGGAGCGAAAAGCACGCTTCCTGAGACGTGTGTCGTCGCCACACAAAAAACTCGGTGCGGAGTAGTTCTTCATGGCGAGTAACGTCACTCTTTGCGCGATCGCCTGAGAGGAATTCGGCCGGTTCGAGCCGGCGCGGAATCACGGCCTCCACTGGTGGCCGACTGAAGTCGATGCATTGCAACGCCTCGGCGATGTGCAAAGTCCGCGGACGACCGTGTGCATCGAGTCGGTTCCAGTCAAACAGCCGATAAGTCACATCGCTGGTTTGCTGGAGTTCCGCCAGCGCGACGCCCGCTCCGATGGCATGCACCGTGCCAGCAGGAACCGAAATGGCATCCCCGACTTGCGCAGGAATTGTGTGCAGACATTCGGCGACGGTTCCAGCCGCGAGGTGCCGTTCGAGCGTTGCGCGATCAACCCCGGCTTGCAGTCCAACGAACAATCGGCTGTCTGGATCGGCCGCGATAACAACCCACGCTTCCGATTTTCCACACTGCCCGGGCGCCAACCGAGTAGCTTGTTCGTCATTCGGATGAACTTGCACCGAAAGCCGCTCGGCCGCGTCGAGGAATTTGAACAGCAGCGGGAACGGCCCCGACTTAGCCGACTCGCCGAGCAGTTCAGGTCCGCGTTCGCGAACCAATTGCCCAAGCAACTGGCCGTCGCACTCGCCGCCGATCATCCGGCTTTGATCGCAACCGAGATCAACCACTTCCCAACTTTCCGCCCAGCCAGCCAAGCCGCCGAGCGATTTGCCCCACAATTCGGCCAATCGCCGTCCGCCCCACGGACGCTGTTTGAAGATCGGCTGTAATCGCAACGGTGGCAACATTCGCGGTGATTCCAGATGAGTCTTAGTCCTTTGGTCCTTCTCGTCCCTTTTGTCCTTTTATGAACAAAAGGGACGACAAGGACGTAAGCGACGACTGTTTCCAACGGATCAGCCCAAACCGTCGTTGGGGGACGGCGACGTCGGCTGGATGCATATTGGCATGACCACGGTGAAGGTACTCCCCTTACCGAACTCACTGACAAGTGTGACTTCTCCGGAGAGAAGTTTGCATAACTCCTTGACGATCGACAGGCCGAGGCCGGTGCCCTCGAACTGCCGCGTCAGCGCATCCTCTTGTCCAGGCTGCAAGCGGCCTTGGCGGAACTTCTCGAAGATGCGTTCCTGTTCTTCCAGCGGGATGCCGACGCCCGTGTCCTCGACCTCAATGAAAAACCGTTGTTCGTCGCGCAAGCCAGCTCGCACACGGACGCGGCCACCTTCCGGAGTGAACTTGACCGCGTTGGACAGCAAATTATTGAGCACTTGCTGCAGTTTGCCAACATCCTGAAACAGCATCGGCACCTGCGGATCGACCTGCCACGTCAGGTC
>JAYVSP010000099.1:0-5135 GCA_043775215.1 Planctomyces sp.
AAAGATTATGTCCATAGAACACCTCAGCCGTGGAGCAACTACTATTTGCGACCAGCATATCGCCCTTTTCGTGGCCGAACAATTCGCTGTCGAGCAAGCTTTCGGCAATCGCTCCGCAGCTTGATGGCCAGAAACGGTCGCTCGGCGCGGCGGCAGTGTCGATATCACGCACACGCGACCAGTTCTTTGCCGGTGCTGTGTGAGTCAGCCAGGTCCAGTGGCCGTGACTTCGATCAAAAGTCGTGGGCCAACCGCATTCCGAATTGCTGAATGAGGCCGTCGTCCACGTGGACCGTACCCTTGTCGAAGCTGCGTTGAGCCAGTGCGTAATTCCATTGGATTTTCATATTCGGATTCAGGAACCAATTCAGGCCGAAGGTGTAGTCGTTGAGATTTCCGCCGTTGATTCCCAGGTCGTTCAGATTCGCGGTCGAATAACGGAACGCGACCTGCCAGGCGCCCGGTTCGAAGCAGCCATTCTTCCAGCGGAAGTTTTGATCGGGCACGATCCGCGTGAAAACACCCGCTTTGCGCTCGTAGTCACGAGACTCGCCGGTCAGAAAATAGTGAACTTCCGCATAAGAACCCGTGGAGTAATACGTTCCCAACGGAGTCGCCGTTGGTGTGAGCCTGGCGCTCGTCACCCAAGAGCCGGTCCATTCCGCTTGGAATGACCAAGGACCGCTAATGCCCGCCAATTCGACGCCGCTCAGATACTGGGTATCCCCGGAGAAAAAGCCGGTGTCCGCATAGATGGTGGACAGGTTCGCGGGGCCGTTTCGCAAGTCGCGTGCTCGAAAGCGGATTGAGTCATTGTTGGTGCCGTTGACCGTGTTGGGATCGCGAATACTCCCCGCAATGCCGACGTGCAGAAGCTGATGGCACTCCTTGTCGTCAATGATCAAGTAAGTCAGGCGCCCTGTCCCCGCGTAATTGTGGTCCCCAATGTCAAAACCAAAGACGTTGGAGTTGTTGTTGTTCTTGTAAGCTCCAATGGCCCACAGTCCGCGTTCTTCCGCGTAGTTATTCGTAAACGTAATACCGGGCGTGAAACCGTTGTTGTTGGGGCCGTAGAACAAGTCCTGATTGTAGGACCGCTCCATGAAATTCAGCCAGCGACTGCTTGTCAAGTGCTCGAATCCAATCGGTTCCTTGGCGTTGCCGACAATGATGTTGCCGACCAACGGTACCTCTTTGAACTTGAACCACAAGTCCGTCGGTGCCGGAATGTTGACGGTGTTCTTGATCGTGTTCCGATCGGGTGCTGACGCAGGGAGGGTGGCACTGGGTTCGACAGTCGTCGAATTGACGAAGTCAAACTCTGCGACATAGTCGATGGTCTCATAGATCGTGCCGTCGGCTCGCAAACGAGCGCGGCGGAAATCGACCGCATCCTGAGCCTTCGACCCGTTGATTCCACCGGCACCATCCAAGGCGTGGTCTTGTGCGCCGACAAAAACCGTGTCGATCTGAGTCCGTCCACCAATGTGGACTTTGAATGCCTTGTCGGGCGAACTCCATTCGATGCCATTATTCCAACTGGTCTTCCAGTCGCCGCTACCGGGTTTCGCGCCCGGCTTCAAAGCATCCGCCGCCATTGACTCAGGATAGGCGTTGGCATTCGCCATCTCGGAATTGGCGGGAGTCACGCCTCGCAATCGAGTCTGCTCATAAAACGAATATTTGAGCGATTCATTTTCGGCTTCGAGCCGTTCCAACCGTTTTTGCAATTGGCCGACACGAGCAGTGACTTCGTCAAAGTTGAACGACGATTCCTCTTCAGCTTGAGGCAACGGCCGCGGTTCGTCTGCAAAGATCGAGGTTCCAGCACACAAAACCGCGGAACACATCCAAGCCAAGTGCTTCCGAAAGTGGACCATCACGTGATTCCTTTTGCCGTGGAAATCCCGACCGATCGCGAGTTTCTTCGCGACTTGAATCAAGATTCTCGATCGAGGTGACTCGCACCGAAGTCGCGGTCATCACAACAGTGGTATCGGGGGTTCGCGGAATCCGGCAAAACACGGCTCGTTCTTTACGGTCATTCTTAACAAACCGATGCTGTCGAACTGTCACAATCGGTCACGAACGCAAATGCGCAAGGGTTTGTGCGGAGTTGGCCACGGCTGATTGGCGTTCCGGTGGCAGATTCTGCCGCTCGTGTGAGTTGGACATCGAAAGCAGACGCTTTCTTACGAAAGTGAGAAGAGAACTCCATTGACCGATTTGTACGCCTGAAATATTCCACCGCTCTGCAACCTCACATCTCCTGCCGCCAGCGGCTCCGCGGTCGTATTTGCCCGTCACTTCCCCTGTCATCAGGGCGTCCGAGTCGTCATCACAGCTCGGATAGCCCGCTCACGCCACTTCTCACGAGACCAACATGAGTCTTCGATTCCGGCTCTCCCTTGATGTCTTCGTCATTGCGCTGATGATTTCCGGTTGGACGTTGCCATCGGCTTCGGCTCAACACTCGGACTCATTCCTGCTGCCGTTCGCCGAATCGAGCGGCTCTGACGTCACCGCGAATTCGGTCAAGCTCAGCGATGTTCAATCGCGGCTTACTGCGGCCGATGCGCCTCACAGCGAGATCAGCGATCGCGATTTGGCTCTGGAACGACAACTCGATGCTTTGCGCAAGGAGTTCGGAACCTTCAAGGACGGACTCTCGAAGCCCAAGTTTCCTTCGGTCGAAGTGCATGGTGCCATTCAAATGGACTCCGGCTGGTTTCATCAGTCGGCCAATAATATGGCGACGATCAATGATTTAGACGGGCCAGCTCCCGGCAATGGCAACATCCGTGACGGAGCTGATTTTCGCCGAGTGCGTTTGTCGGCGAATGGAGCCGTGCTGCCCAACATGAATTACTTTCTGCAAATGGACTTCGCCGCCTTCGGCCGGCCAACGTTTACCGATGTGTGGATGGAGTTCACGAAAGTCCCTGTGCTCGGCAACATCCGAGCCGGTCAGTGGAAGCAGCCGTTTTCGTTGGAAGTCGTCTCCAGCTTTCGCTACACGACGTTTGCAGAACGTTCCGTTTTGTTCAACGCGTTCGACCCGTTCCGGCATATCGGCGTCGGCTTCTGGAATTACTCGGAGGATGAAATGATGACTTGGGCGGCGTCGTTTTATCGGCCCGGACAGGATCAATTCGGCGGGTCTCTGAGCGACGTTGGTGGATATGCTGGAGTCGGCCGCATCACGATGCTCCCCTGGTTCGACGACGACGGATCCAACTACCTGCACCTTGGCGCGGCATACAACTACGTCAACCCGAAAGATAACGCAGCGAGATTTCGTACCATTCCGGAATACTTCATCGGTGAGCAGGCTGCGGGAACGGCTGGCACATCAAACTTCGGAGTTCCAGGAGTTTTGAACGGAACGCCGTTCTTCGTGGATACTGGTGCTAAAACCAGTACCAAAGGGTCCGTCGACCACTATCACCTTATCGGTTCGGAACTGCTATGGGTTAACGGATCCCTGTCGGTGCAGTCCGAAGCGATGTGGCTATTCGGCGAACGTACGAATGGCAGGAGCATGTATTTTCCCGGCATGTATGCTCAGGCGGGCTACTTCTTGACCGGCGAACATCGGCCATACAACCGCAAGCAAGGAGCCATCGACCGCATTCAAGTGCTACGTCCGTTCGGCCACTATCGCGGCGACGATTGCGAGTGGGGTTGGGGTGGCTGGGAGATCGCTGCGCGGTACTCGTACATCGACCTCAATAGCAAAGACATCACCGGCGGTCGGCTGAAAGATATAACGCTCGGTCTGAACTGGTACATCAACAACTTCAGCAAGATCCAGTTCAACTACATCCGCGCATTCCTGAATCAAAAAGCTCACGGCGATAGCACGGCCGATATCTTCGGGTTGCGTGCTCAGGTCGATTTCTGAACCGCGCGGCGCTGCAACGTTTGAATTCATGATGCAGTGTCAGTACCGCTCCAGCAGCCCGCGCAGCGTTTCCAGATTGATGGCGTCAAGTTCACGTCCGTCGCGCGACCCCTTTTCGGTTTCGAGGTACATCGGCAACTTGGCGAAGCGCGGATCATTCACCAGATGCCGGAACGGTTCCAGGCCGAGGCAGCCTTCTCCGATGTGCTGATGCCGATCGACGCGGCTGCCAAATGGTTTCTTGCTGTCGTTCAAATGGAAGCACCGAATGCGATCGAGTCCGATCAGGCGATCGAATTCGCTCATTGTGGACGCGTACTCGTCCGGTGTCGCAAGGGGATATCCGGCGGCGAAAATGTGGCAACTGTCCACGCACACGGCGACTCGGTTGGGGTGCTTGACGTGCTCGATGATCCAGGCCAGGTGCTCGAACTTCGCGCCGAGATTTGTCCCCTGTCCGGCTGTCGTCTCCAGCAAGGTCAACACGCGAAACCTCGGCGTCGCGCGGTGAGCCGCATCGAGCGCTTGCACGATCCGCTTCAAACCCGACTGCTCGTCCGAACTGACAAAACTGCCGGGATGCATCACCACGCCCATCAATCCCAGAGCCTCGGCCCGTTGCAGTTCGATGACGAAAGCGTCGAGCGACTTATTCCACAATGCGTCGACGGGACTGGCCAGGTTGATTAAATAGCTGTCGTGAGCCACCGGCTGCTGGATGCCAGTCCGCTCGATCGCGTCCCGAAAAAGTTTGATGTCTTCTTTCGCCAGCGGCTTCGCGGCCCACTGGTTGTTGTTCTTAGTGAAGAGCTGCACCGCTTCCATGCCGAGCGCTGCGGCCGCGTCAACCGCTTTGTAATAGCCGCCGGCAATCGACAGGTGCGATCCAAAAAGTGGCATCAAGTTCTCCGTGGGTGATTGACGTCGCGTAGGCGTACTTCGTTAACGGTCGGATTGTTGTCTGTATTGCGAAGTCTTACGTAGCTCAGTTGCTCTGCAACTGAGATTCCCAATGCGTCGCCGATCGCCGAAAAACGTGACGATGGCAGTCGATTGACGTTCGAAATGCGAGTCGCGGAGCGACTCGCCTACGTTTCATCTAGCCATTGCGGGCTCCGGCGCTACGATGGATCCACAGGCTCTGCTCTGGGAAGCGCTTTCCGGGAGCCTTCTGTCTGGGCGACCATCCTGAGGAGGCCAGAAACAAATTCCTGGAGCCGCGCCCGTCAGG
>JAYVSP010000100.1:0-5647 GCA_043775215.1 Planctomyces sp.
CCCTGTTCGCGAGCGGCCAAGGCCATCGACAGAACTCCGCGCACCGGACGCACTGTTCCGTCGAGTGCCAATTCACCGACGGCACCGTATGTCTTCAACCGTTCGTGCGGCAGATGTCCACACGCGGTAATGATCCCCAACGCGATCGGCAGGTCAAAGCAAGCTCCGTCTTTCGGCAGTTCAGCGGGAGACAAGTTGATGACGACTCGGTCGACCGGCCGTGTGTAGCCGCAATTGACGAGTGCTCGTTCGACTCGATGTGTGCTCTCTTTGACCGCCGTTTCGGCCATGCCGACCAGCGTCACCTTCGGCAAAGCACACGGCGAGATGTCTACTTCCACCTCGACCGGCTTCGCCTCAATCCCCAGCAAGGAATACGAAAACAGCTTCGCCAGCATGCGATCCCCCGCGTCCTCGGCCGTCAATGAACAGTTACTCAAACGAGCGGGAAGTATATCGGCGGTCAGTGACGAGTGCGCCCGACAAGACTCCCCCGCGGATACCTTTGTAAAAGGTCAGGAACGTGCAACAGTCAGCAAGGCGATGAAATTGAAAAGGAGCGGCGAGAGAGTATCGCTGTCATTGGCAATCGACTACAGAAGGACGCCATGTTGACGGACTGTGACAAGACGATTGTTGACGCTGATTGCATCCACGTGCGAGGTGCTCGCGTCCACAACCTGCGGGGCGTGGATGTCGACATTCCTCGACAGCGGCTGACGGTCATTACAGGTGTCAGTGGCAGCGGCAAGAGTTCGCTGGCGTTTGACACGATTCATGCCGAGAGCCAGCGGCGATATCTGGAAAGCTTGGCAGCCGAAACGCGAACTCGCGTCGGTACGTGGCAGCGCCCGGACGTCGATGTCATCGACGGATTGCCGCCGACGATCAGCGTCGGGCAGCCGGCGGGATCGGCATCGCTGCGCAGCACGCTCGCCACGACGACCGAGATTCTCGATTACCTGCGGTTGCTGTTCGCTCGGTGCGGACAGGCTCATTGTCCGAAGTGTGCTCAGCCGCTGTCGGCTCGCAGTTCTTCGGAAATCGTCGAGCAAATTCTGTCGTTTGAGACTGGCCGCAAGGTGATGATCCTGGCTCCGCTGGTGCGTGGCCGAAAGGGAGCTCACCGCGACATCTTCGAGTTGATCGCGAAATCGGGCTTTGTGCGGGTGCGAGTGGACGGGCAGATCGTCGAAGCTTCACAGCCACCGACGCTGGCAAAGACGAAGCTGCACACAATCGAGGCCATTGTTGATCGCATTGTCGTGAAAGAAGGCTTGCAGGCTCGGCTGCGCGAGTCCGTTGAATTGGCCTTGAAGCATGGATCCGGCTCATGTGTGTTGTGCGTGCAAGTGGGCGATGTCTGGGAGGATCATGCCTACAGCAGCCGCTTCGCGTGTGCCGACTGTGGAATCAGCTTTGTGGAACTCGAACCGCGCACGTTCAGCTTCAACAGCCCGTACGGTGCATGTCTGACCTGCCGTGGAGTTGGCGTGGTGGTGGAATCGGACACAGAGGATCACGAAGCGATCACCGCTCGGCAGAGCGAACGGCGGCAACTCTGTACGGATTGCGGCGGCTCGCGGCTGAATGAGTTCGCTCGGTGCGTGACGTTCGGCGGGTTGACGCTGCCGGAATTCTTGGGCAAGACGGTGAGCGAGGCGGCGGATTTCGTGCAGATGTGGGAACCAGTCACACTCACCCGAATCGCAAGCGAGAGCGGGAAGACGGTTGATCCGTCATTCGTTGTGTCGCCACTGCCCTCGCATGTGCTTCGGGCGAGTGTGGGGGACGCCAATGCGAGAGTGCTCGAAAGAACGTTGCCGGCAATTCGGAGCCGGCTGGAGTTCTTGATTCGGGTGGGCGCGGATTATCTGACGTTGGATCGCCCGACTCCGACATTGTCCGGCGGCGAGTTTCAGCGAGCTCGATTGGCGGCCTGCCTGGGATCGGGGCTTGTCGGCGCATGTTACGTTCTGGATGAACCGACCGTGGGACTGCATCCGAAAGACACTGCCGCGATGCTCGTCACGCTTCGCGCGCTGCGCGATCAAGGCAACACAGTCATCGTGGTTGAGCATGATCCCGACGTGATGCGGCAGGCCGATCATCTGATCGACCTCGGTCCCGGCGCAGGCGCGGACGGCGGGCAAGTTGTGTCCTGCGGAACACCATCGCAAGTAGCGGACGATGAGCGGTCGGTCACCGGGCGATTTCTCAAGGACCGAGCAATTGCGAATTGTGCCGATATTGTTCCGCCCTCTCAGCGCCACTTCGGGGACAAAAGGGCTTCCGAAACGTCTGCGCCTTCAGAATTCGTTGCCTCTTCGGATGTTGCTGAACCGCTCAGCCCCCTCTCCCCCGAAGCGGTGGAGAGGGAGCAAGCCAATCTGGCCGCCCAAATCAACGCGGCCAGTCAGTGGCTGACGTTGTCGAGCGTCCGCGTGCATAACTTGCATGATGTGAGCGTGCGGATTCCGCTCGCGGCACTGACGGCGATCACCGGTGTGAGCGGTTCGGGAAAGACGTCGCTCGTGCATCATGCGTTGGTGCCGTTCGTGCGAGCGGCACTCACGACCGGCACGGACTCAAACCTCGGCATCGCTCGGTTGGTTGAGGTCACGCAAAGCCCGCTGGGGCGGACGCCGGCTTCCAATCCGGCGACATATTCCGGCGTATGGGACGAGATCTGCAAGCTGTTCGCTCAGACGCGAGAGGCTCGGCTGCGGGGCTTTCGCGCGAGTCGCTTTCGGTTCAACTCGCCGAGCGGGCGCTGCGAAGCATGTCGCGGTCGCGGCGTACAACGAGTTCGATTGCAGCTTCTACCCGATGTGTTCGTGACGTGTCCGGTTTGTCGTGGCGAGCGGTTCAACTCGGCGACATTGCAAGTTCGCTTTCGGGGTTTGACGGCGGCCGATGTGTTGCGGCTGCGCATCACAGAGGCTGCCGAACTGTTTGCGAATATTTCGCGAGTAGCCTCGGTGTTGCGGACGTTCGGCGAAGTCGGGTTGGGTTACCTGCGGCTGGGCCAGTCCGCAACAACGCTTTCGGGCGGTGAGGCTCAACGTGTGAAGTTGGCCACGGAACTAAGTCGCGACAATACGGCAGCCACGTTGTTCGTGTTGGACGAACCGACGACGGGCTTGCATCCGGCAGACGTCGAACGGCTGTTGAGTTTGTTACGGCGGCTGGTCAACGCGAAACACACGGTCGTGGTTATCGAGCATCACCTGGACGTGATCGCTCGCGCGGACTGGCTGATCGATCTCGGCCCGAACGGCGGCTCGCGTGGCGGACGGATTGTTGCGGAAGGAACTCCGCAGCAAGTGGCAGCGACCGACAGCCACACGGCGCAGGCGTTGCGCGGCGTATGAGTGCAACAAGTGTGGCACGATGCTCCCCGTCGTGAATCTTTCGAGCCGCGACCGTAAGGGAGTGTGACGCACAAGGAGTTAAGATCGCTCCCTGACGGTCGCAGCTCAGTTTTTCACAGGCTCTCCGTGTCGTGAATTGCGATGCGGAGCGTCGCACCACAATAAAAAAGGCCCGGCATGTTGCCGGGCCTGCGGAGACGTCCGTGAGGTCAAGGCTCGTCGGCTATTTCGAGGCGGCGGTCTCGACTGCTTAGGCAACGGGTTCTTCGACCCATTCCATCAGCAGTTCTTCGGGAGTGGCCAGTGAGACGGTGTTATCTTTGCCCGCTTTGAGTTCGATGCCCGCTTCGGTCATCTTCTGTGCTTGTTCGGAGTCCTTGGAGACGGCGACGGTGTCGGAGACGGCTCGCCACCATTGCAGGTGGGGCCAGTCGCGACGCACGGTTCGCAACGTAGTCTCCATCGCCTTACCATTCGCTCCGGCACTAAAGCCGGCGCGTTTTGCGATGACGCTGTATTTGGCGAGCTTTGCGGCTCGTTTCAATTCCCACAACACTTCCGCCACTTCTTCTGCACGCGTCGAGGCCATGTTCTTCTCCTACGGATTCAACAAAGTAAGCCCAACGAATCCGCGTGATCGAGGGCTTGAGTTTGGTCTTCAGTCACAATCCAATTCGCTGGGTTACCCAACTACCTTAATCGAACCTCCAGGGGGTCTCAAGACCCACGGAACCCTTTATGCATAGTGTCTTTGAACGTCATGGCGTCCGCTTTGAATACCCAGAGGACTGGATTCTGCACGAGGAATCCAGCCCTGGAGAGGTCTCAATCACGATCAACAGTCCCGAGACGTCGTTTTGGTCGCTGACGCTTCTGTTCGAGCGGCCAGATCCGTATCGCGTCGTGGAAACTGTGCTCGACGCACTCCGCGAAGAATATTCGGAGATCGACGTCTACTCCAGCGAGCAGCAATTGGGAGACAGCCGCACGGTCGCTCGTGACATCGATTTCGTCTGTCACGAATTGATTGGCAGCGCCTTTCTACGTGCAACCGTGACTCCTGGCTTCACGCTGCTGGTGTTGTACCAGGGAGCGGATAATGAACTCGACGAGACGCAGTCCCTCTTGGAACGGGTCTCGAAGAGTCTGACCTGGGAGGTTTCCAACGAGGCCCGCATGGTGGATGTGCTGGACTTCTTCGAACTGGCCTCCGGCGATGAGGATGTGACGGGCGATGAGGGTGAGCCGGGCGACGATGCCATTGACGCGGATACTTCCAGCGGCGGCGCGGCCGGGACGGGCGAATAGGATTGGCTTGGCGAGCCATTGAGTGGTACTCTGCTGGTCGACTTGGCCGTTGATCGCACGACGGGTTCAGCGAGTCATAGAAGTTTGTAGGATTTGTCATTCGCCGCGTGTCTTTCCGGTGTGAAGTGAAAATGGCTGACCGCGGTCAACAGGACGTTGACGGAGAGCTCGAAGATGGCTGCCGCCGATCTCGAAACCCTGAGCAAGGAAGGTCGCCACTTCTTTCGCCACGGCAAGTACCCCCAGGCGATCAAGTCATTCGAGCAAGCTCTGGAGGTGGATCCAGATCGTGCCGACGTTCACGAAGCGGTGGCGACCGCGTATTTCATCATCAAGAAGTACGACTTGGCGATCGAGCACTTCACACGCGTGACTCAACTGCGGCCGACGGACGCCAACGCACTCATCAATCTGGGTGCGGTCTACAACCGCCAGGAAGAATTCCAGAAGTCTGCCGACGTCCTCAAGAAGGCGATGTCCAAAGATGGCAAAGCGGTCGAGGCGTACTACAACTTGGGAATCGCGTATCGCGGGCTCAATCAACTTCCGATGGCACAGAATGCGTACAAAGAGGCGTTGCGGCTCAATCCGCGAATGCTCGATGCCATGCAGAATCTGGCCAATCTCTTGCTGGAGATGAACAACCCCAAAGCCGCGATCGAACAGTACAAGAAGGCTCTGGAAATCAATCCGGACTTCGAACGGGCTCAACGCGGATTGGCTCTGGCGGAAAAAGCCCTGTCGCAAGTCAAAGCGAATTTCAAACCGTTCGGCCGGCTCGTCAACGAGACCGCGTTGAGAACGGCTCCGACTGAGATTCGCGCGCGGAAGTTGGACGAACTGGAACACAAGAATGACCGACAAGTGCTCCGTCGGCTGATGATCGAAATGCAAGCGACGGCTCAGCAACTCTTCGAACACCTCCGCGAACACATGGACGAGGATCTCACGCTTCTTAGCCGTGG
>JAYVSP010000101.1:0-5246 GCA_043775215.1 Planctomyces sp.
TCCAAATCACCAAATTGTTTCTGCACGAGTTCTTAAGCCCTTATCGTCTCTTCAGTCACTCAGTTGTTCTTCGGCAGTCCTTCGACGTGGCCGATGTTCTTGACCGGCTCCAGAATTTTCAGGACGTCCGCCAGCAGTTGCTGATCGAGCGGCAATTCGGCCCAGCGTGCCCAGTTGCGGATGTTTTCCGGATTCGCACTGCCGGCGATCGTGGTCGTGATGTTGGGATGCGCAATCGAAAACTGGACCGCCAACTGAGCGATATCCACACCTTGCTTCGCGCAGTGATCGGCCGCGCGGCGGCAAGCGTCTTTGACCGGTTGCGGTTCTTTGTGCCACGGAGGCAGTGGGGCGTTGGTCAACAGTCGCGCCGCGAACGGGCCGGCGTTCATCGCTCCGACACCTTTGGCTTTCAGAGACGGAACCAGGTCGTCGGCGAACTTGGTGTTTTGCAAGCAGTACTGGTTGTAGCTCAGCACGCAGTCGAGGTCGGTCTGATCCAGCACGAACTTGAACGCCTTCATCGGGTATCCGCTGATGCCGATGAACCGCACCTTGCCCGCCTGCTGCTGCTTTCTCAGCGCGGGGATGGTCTCGTCCACGATCTGCTGCATCTCGACGAACTCGATGTCATGGCACAGGCAGATGTCGAGATGATCGGTCCCCAGCCGATGCAGACTGACGTCGACGCTTTCGGCAACTCGCTTGGCCGAGAAATCAAAGTGAGCCAAGTCATACCGGCCGAGCTTTGTGCAGAGCAGATAGTTGTCGCGCGGAATGTCGCGCAGAGCGATCCCCAGCAAGACCTCGCTCATGCCGCGTCCATAAAACGGCGACGTGTCGATGAAGTTCAAGCCGCACTCTAGCGCCACGGGGACGCTGCGCAATGCCTCATCGAGGCTAACCTTCCGAAACTCTTGGCCGAGTGACGAGGCTCCGAAGCTGAGGATCGGTAAATTCAGGCCGGTACGGCCGAGCGGTCGTGTTTGCATGGGCGGGGATTCCTGCAAAGTTCGATAGGACGAATCGGTTGTTGAACGCGGGGTCGGGTCTGCGATTTTTCGGAATTGGCCGGGGAACCGCTGCGAATTCGGGAACGCTTGCTCGGCCAATTCCGAAAAATCGCAGACCCGACCCCTGACCTTCAACCAACATGCTTCCGAAAACTATCAATCGTCTGCTGTGCCGCTGCCATCGAGTCCGGCAGCGGCAGTACTTCGGCAGATAAGTAGCCGTTGTAGCCGATGCTCCGCAGAGCTTCGATGATCGGCGGGATGTTCGTGTGGCCGAAGCTGACCGCCTGGCGGTTGCTGTCGGCGAAGTGGACATGGCCCACCAGCGAGCCGGCTGCTCGCAACGCCGTCGCGATGTCAGGCTCTTCGATGTTCATGTGGAACAGGTCGCTGAGTAGCTTGACGTTCGTGGCTTTCAGCGAGCGAATCAGCTTCACTCCGTCGGCGGTCGTATTGATCAAGTTGGTCTCGTACCGATTGAGCGGTTCGACGAGCAGTATCGTACCGTGATCGGCCGCGCGTGAGCCGAGTTCTTCCAGCGCTTCGGCCAGCCAGACGAGATGCTGCTCGTGGCTGAGTTCTCCGCCGGCGCGGCCTTGCATCGAACCGATGATCGCCGGTGCTCCAAGCCGACCGGCGATGTCGATGATCTCGCCGATGAACTGCCGCGCGCGCTGCCGCACGGTTTCATCTTGATCGGTGAGACGCAGTTTCTGCACGAGCCAACCGGCTCCCGTGCCCATCGCCGCCAACTTCAAACCGTGCTGGTCGAGGCAATTACGCAGCAGGTTCACATCCAGCTCAGCGGCCGAACGCGGAAAAACCTCGACTGCGTCGAAGCCGAGTTCCGCCGCTTGTGTACATCCCGCCGCGAGATCATGCCAAAACACAAACGGCCCGCCGGACGCTTCGGGAACGAGTGAGATTGTGACTGCCGAACGCATGGTGGATTGCCTTCTTTGGGAGTGCTGGGATGCATCCCACCTTTGGATTGCGGCGGAGCCGCTTTCGCTCGTTCATCACTGACGGAATTGGCTATGCCAAAAAAGTGGCTCCGCCACAAACCAAAGCGGGGATGCATCCTCGCACTCCCGAAAATTGTTCAGACTGTACGGACGACGCGATGGAAATGCATTTCGACCTCACGGTCCACGACACGGCGCAGTCCTTCGACCAGACACGAGGGCTCATGGTCGGATTCGCCTTGCCGCTTGATGGCTTCCAGCGACGTGCCGGGTTCCACCGTGAATGTGCTTTGATGAATGATCTGATTACCGGCATCCAGTTCCGGGACAATGAAATGCACGGTCGCTCCGAACGTCAGCATATGCCGGCTGTAAGCGTCCTCGTACGGGCGGAAACCGGGAAACGGCGGCAGCAGACCGTGATGCAAGTTGATGATGCGGCCTCCAGCGAATCGCCAACAGGTGCTGGCCGGCAGAATGCGCATGTAGCGGGCGAGCCCAATGAAATCGACGTCGTATTGATCGAACAGCTCGATCATGCGTCCGTTGTCCGGGTTCCCCTTCGCGTCGCCGACGTCATGCCAGTCGATGCCGAATTGCTCGGCGACGCCGCGGCAGGCCGGACGATTGCCGATCATCACGGCCGGCGTCGCCTTAATGCGTCCGTCGCGGATCGCCCGCAGCACCGCCAGCGCTGGCTCGGGACGATAGGTCACACAGATGGCAATGCGCGGCGAGCGAGCATGTTCGTCCCGCGACCACGTCCGCACCGATAAGCCTTTGAGTTCGCCAATCTGATTCATGCGCGTTCGCAGGGTCGTGAGCGGTTCTTGCTCGGCTGGCCACTCCAGGCGAGTTTGCATGGCGAAAAGTTTTTCGCTGTCGTGGTCATACATCTGGATTTCATGAATGTTCGCGCCGGCCGACGCGAGGTAGTGAATGATCGGATCGGCAAGACCACGGTTGTCCGGTCCGACGGCGGTGATCGTAACGTGCATGGAAAGTCATCCTCAGTGACGAAAAGAAACCTGATGTCTCGGAAGGATGATCGCGGTGACAGAGTTTGCCAAGATCGAAGCGTCTGTCAGAAACTGCCGCACCGCACCGTGTCCGTATTCTGACTGCCCTGTGGCTACGGATTTCGCGGCGATTTTGATAAGTAGTCCGCCAGCGCACATTCGCCGACAGCGCACATTCGCCTGACTTGTTCCCTCGCCCCGGTACTCCGGGGAGAGGGGAATCGGCGAGTGAACACGAACAGCGCGTTCGGCCCCCTCTCCCTAACCCTCTCCCCCGAAGCGGGGGCGAGGGAACCAAGGCCGCCGAACAGTTGTTTGATGTTCTCACAGTTGTTTGATGTTCTCACCGGTGTTTGATGTTCTCACCGTTGTTTGATGTTCTCACCGTTGGGAGACCGACGTCATGCGATGCTGGATCAGATGCGTGGGCGTGTTCAGCCTCTTGATTTGGACGAATCGAACCGTCCGCGCGGAGGAGTTGTTACTGCATCGCTTCGAGCGGCAGCAGCTCACGGACGTGTATTTTTCGGAAGGGGCGAATGCCGGCGATCTGAATCGCGACGGCAAGCCGGACATCGTGCATGGTCCGTACTGGTGGCAGGGGCCGGAGTTCACCGTGCGTCGCGAGATTTACGCTCCCGTGCCGCAGAATCGCGATGGATATTCCAACAACTTCTTTACGTGGATTTACGACTTCAACGGCGATGGGTGGAACGATCTTGTCAGCGTCGGGTTGCCTGGCTCGCCCGCCGTTTTGTACGAGAATCCGGGCGAGGGAAAAGTGCTGGAGGCAGCCAATCATTGGAAGACGCGCAAGGTCTTCGAGTATGTCGGCAATGAGTCACCGCAGTTTATGAACTTAATCGGCGATCAGCAGCCGGAGTTGGTCTGCAATCACCTCGGCAAGTTCGGCTACGCGACGTTTGATGTGAAGAAGTCGGCGGAACCGTGGGTATGGCACGCCATCTCCGATGAGGTCGGACAGTATCCGTTCGGGCATGGACTGGGCGTCGGCGACATCGACGGTGACGGACGGCAAGATGTGATCTGCAAGGACGGCTGGTACGAGCAGCCGAAGTCGCTCGATGGCGATCCGCTGTGGCCGTTCCACAAATATCCGTTCGCCGGGCCGGGCGGAGCGGACATGTTTGCTTATGACGTCGATGGCGACGGCGACAACGACGTCATCACAAGCCTGTCGGCTCATGCATTTGGATTAGCGTGGTTCGAGCAAGTGAAGACCGGCGACGAAATCACCTTCAAAAAGCACCTGATCGTCGGCGACAAACCGGAAGACAATCCGTATGGCATCGTGTTTAGCGAACCGCACGCGGTCGCACTTTTCGACATGGACGGCGACGGGCTGAAAGACATCGTCACCGGCAAGACGTATTGGTCGCATCACCGTGGGAGTCCCATGTGGGATGCGGGAGCGGTGGTGTATTGGTTCAAGCTCGTTCGGCGCGGGACTCCCGACCCCGCCGGGGGTTCGACCGAAGGTCTCCAGTCTTCGACCAGCGACAAGAAAAAAACGGGAGACCTGCGGTCGGGCGATGTGCGGGGTCAGGAGACCCGCGCACAACTCGAGGTCGACTGGATTCCGTACCTCGCCGACGGCGAAGCGGGCATCGGTCGGCAACTGACGGTCGCTGATGTCGATGGCGACAAGCTGCCGGACATCATGGTCGGCGGAATGGTCGGTGCTCACGTCTTGCGGCAACGCACGAAGTCGGTCTCCAAAGACGAATGGCTGGCCGCTCAGCCACAGAAGCAGCAGCCGGTGGAAATGGCCGATGGCTTGTCGCCTCGAGAAGCGGCCAAACGCATGACCGTGCCACCGGGCTTCAAGGCATCGCTCGTCGCGGGTGAACCGCTGTTGCATCAGCCTGTCGCGTTCACATTTGATTCGCGCGGCCGGATTTGGGTCGCGGAAGCCTACACGTATCCAAATCGTGCCCCGGAAGGCAAAGGTCAAGACAAAATCGTCATCCTCGAAGACAAGGACGGCGACGGGTATCACGAGACGCGCAAGGTGTTTATCGAAGGCTTGAATCTCGTCAGCGGCTTAGAACTCGGCTTCGGCGGCGTGTGGGTCGGAGCCGCTCCGTATTTGATGTTTATTCCGGATCGCGATGGGAATGATGAGCCGGACGTAGCCGAGTCGCTCCGCGACTCGGATTCCGCATCGAGAGGTGACTCCAAATCCGCGTCGCGGAGAGCCTGTGAAGGAATTGAGCCGCGACCGTCAG
>JAYVSP010000102.1:0-6176 GCA_043775215.1 Planctomyces sp.
GAACCACCATCGCATCCATGCGCTTGATCCTCCTGTTAAGATCAAACGCTTAATATCCGTTTTCGCCAGTCTCGGAAATAGAATTTGCACAGCCTCTAATCGCATGGGCGACCTCATCCTTACCTACTGACGATTCCGCAGACTACGTGACGCCGTGTCGTAATGTGGCAGAATACTGCGAACGTGAAAACATCGCATTGCGCGCTTCGATTTTCATTTCAACAACTCGCATTCATGCCGATGTCTGCCTCGCGCCAAAAGCGTTCGGCCTACGAACCTTTCTGATTGCGCGTTTTACTCGCGTGCCCTCACACTCATTCGCGGAACTGAGACGACAAATTGGATTCGACGAACGGAAGGAATTCCGCTTCCATGATGCGCGAGAACCAGCACGACTGGCGTTTCTCTCGCACGTCAAACAATTCGACTTCCAATATCTCTCGGTCGTATTGAACAAGCGAAAGCTGGCCGGTCACGGAATCCAGTTCAAAGAGTCGGTCATCAAAGAAACAACGCGACTGGTGTTTGAGAGTCTGAAACCCAATTTGACGAACGCCACCGTCGTCGTGGACGGATCGGGAAACAAGGCTTTTCGCCAATCGTTCGCCAACGACCTCAAGCGCGAGGTGAACACGCCGGAACAACGGCACGTCAGAAAGGTCAAACTCGTGAACTCAGAGACCAACAATCTGGTGCAACTGGCGTACATGGTTTGCGGGGCCGTCTGGCATTCCATCAGACACGGCGACGACCACTACCGCAAACTGATCTCAGCCAGAGAACTGAGCGTTGAAGTCTGGCCCCAATAAAAAAACCCGCCACCTATCCCCTTGCGGGGAAAGTACGCCGTAGGGCGTCAGTTCGGTTAAGCGGGCAATTCCGGTGAGGATTATCGGCACGTGAGAGAGGCAGAGTCAACCAAAAGATTCGGCAGATAGCGATCGCATTGTCAATGTTGCCCCGTGTTTGCCCCGTTTTCCGACACAGTGCCAGTAGTGTCCGATTGATCGAGGCCGGTGGACCGATGCAGAGGGTAAGGACCGGCGGAAATAACTGTCTGATGTAGCTGAACTCGCCAGAGTTCAGATCCGAAGTCTGGTGACTTCGGCTACGACAGTTATTGATGCGCCGGTCCTAAGTGGAGTGCTGCAACGAGTTCACTTTTTGCTGCGCCTACCAGCCGCGAGCGATGAGATTGTTTCGCCTCGCAGACCTCGCACCCTGCATTTGCTGACGAAGAAAAATCTGATTCAGTCATGAATCCGACACCCGATCACGGCAGAGTGCCCGCTACTAACAATTCGCAGACTGAACGGCGGCAGCAGATATTGCCGCTCAAAACCATACTGACGCTCTCGATGCCGCGTGCTTCAATTTGAGAGCGGTTCGTTCCGGTCGATATGTTCCGATTATTGGGTGCCTTACGGCAGAAACGGGCGGAATGCAGTTTTGGTTTGACACGAGCCGAAATTAGACCGTGGTTCTCTCCTGGACCACTGGCAGAAACGCTAACCCGCCAGCCCGACACGATGCCGCCGAGTGGAAATTGATGGCTCGGCTTCACCCCGCTTTTTCGTTGTCTCGGCCCGTCGCTTTGGCGATCGGGTTGTCGAGGACGGTATGGGTGTGCGGTCACTTCGTCGGAGGCGGTCATGGTGCGGATGAAATTCGTTTACGTCGGCGCGGCGCTGATGATCGGCTTGGTTGGGTGTCGGTCGGCGTCTTCGCATGTTCGAGCGGGACTGGCTCCGAAGCCAGTGGCTGAGGCATTGAAACCTGCGCCGATGCCAGGGCAATCGCTGGAATCAGGCCGAGCCGCACGGCCGAAGAACGGTGTGCTGGCGGCGTCCTTTGTGGACGAAGACAACGCGGCGGTTGATGCCGCGAGGATCAGCGCGGCTGCCAACGATCCATTTGCGGGGCGAGACGAACTGCCGCTTCAGGAATTGGTTACTGAAGTGAAGGCGAGGAGTCCCTCTTTACAAGCGGCGATGGCGGCGTGGAGCGCGGCGGCGAATAAGTATCCGCAGGCGATCGCGCTGGACGATCCGATGTTTCAGTCGATGTATGCGCCCGCGACGTGGAATGCGGCGTCGAATGTGCAAGGGTCGTACTACTTCGGCGTGGCTCAGAAGATTCCTTGGGCCGGCAAGCGTGCGTTGCGTGGCAATCAGGCGAATTGGGAGGCGAACGCGGCGTCGTTCGACGTGGGAGAGGCTCAGTTGCGACTCACAGAGATGTCGCGCATGGCCTTCTTTGATTACTACCTCAACGGCCGCGAACGAGAATTGAATGCCGCCAATCGCGAGGCCCTGCGCGATTTCCGCGACTCAGCTCGCGCAAAGTACGAGGCCAATCAGGTCACGCAACAGGACGTGTTGCAAGCAGACGTGGAGTTGGCTCAGAGCGAGCAGCGGCGGATTGAGTTGGCTCAAGAGCGAGTCGTAGTGCGGGCGCGAATCAACACGCTGTTGCATCGGCGTCCCGATCATTGGCTGCCCCCTCCGCCGAAGTCGCTGGCCGTGGCTGATGAGCTTCCGCCCGTCGAGGCGTTGCGCGAGCGAGCCGTCGAGCGTCGGCCGGAACTTCACGCAATGGCCGCTCGCGTGCAGGCCGAACAGAGCATGGCGGCGCTGGCCTGCAAAGAGTTTTATCCTGACTTTGAAGTGATGGGCCGCTACGACCGCTTCTGGACCGACCGCGAGCAACAGCCCCAAGTCGGCTTGAACATGAACGTGCCGCTGAATCAGTCGAAGCGGCACGCCGCTGTGCAAGAGGCGTTGTGGCGAGTTCACAAGATGCAGGCGGAGTACGAGCAAGCGGCCGACAACGTGCGCAGCGACGTGCAATCGGCTTACGCGCGTGCTCAGGGAAGTCGTCGCACGGTGCGATTGTTTGAGACGAAGATTCTGCCGGCCGCTCTGGACAATCTCGCGGCGGCGCGAGCGGGTTATGTCGCGGGTACGGTCGATTTCCTGCGGCTGGTCGAAGCTCAGCGGCAGATCCTCGACCTGCGCGAGAAGCATCAAATGGCCATCGCCGACTATCACCGCCGCGCCGCAGAACTGGAGCGAGCCGTCGGCGAGGATGTGTTGGGAAGTGACCGTCCTGACGCAGTCCCCGCAGCGGAAACATCACCAGAACCTGAAAGCCAAGATTAGGCGAGCGGCAGATGAGAATTTACCGTAGCCACGTTCGCCAGAACGTGGGCGAACTTGCGAAAACCCACGTTCTGGCGAACGTGGCTACGAGATGATCTCAGTTGCCGCTCGCCTTAACCGTCGGGTGGTCGGCGGATACGTGAGGTCAATCGGCCAGAAGCGTTGAGGTTCGTGCCTCATCGCGGTCGTCGGCCACTTGAATGTCGGTGCGAGTCGTCGTCATCCATCGCCGCCATGCCGAGTCCACTTCCGCGACGGCCACATCGGGGAACCAGCGCGTCAATGTGGCGTTCAGTCCGCGAGTCTCACTTTCTGAGACAAACCGGAGCACTTCCGGTTCGGAGAGCTTTCGTTCGGACATCAGGAATTCAATCAACGCAGCACTCTGCGCGTAGAACAGATCGCCGAGTCGCTTGTCGCGCGGGATCATTCGTTGACTGGCGAGTTGCGACAGCGAGAAGACTCGACCCTGCGCGGCTTCTTGCGTCAGCCAGCGTCGCAGATCGGCGCGTCGCCCAGCGGGTTCCGACAGGACGGCGATGCCTTCATCGGCCCAGCGCGGGATTTGGTGTTTGGCGAAGTAATCAGCCAAGACGACGTGAGTCAATTCATGAACGAGCAGTTTATCGAGGCGCTTGGTGTCATCCGCCCGCAGGTGCAGCCGTCGCATCGAAACGCCACGCGGACCGATTTCGAGATCGGCAAAGCCCAGCATGTCGGCGGGGTTGCGCGTGAGTCGTTGAAACTCGCCACCGGATGGATACAGAAACAAATCACACTTGGGAGTCCACTCGATTTTCGTGGTATCGGCGAGCCAGCGTTCACACAGCGATTGCCGCGTCTGTTCGCAAATTGGTACGAGCCGCTCGGCCGTCGCCGATGTCCCAACGTGATGAATCCGAAATGAGCGCGATTCGATGACCTTCCAGCCGTTGGCGTCCGTTCGTCGAACGCACGCGCAAGCACCCTTCCGGCAACCGCAGGCTAAATCAGCGGCGCGAAGGTTCGAGGCGAACGAGCAAAAGCCCGACAGGATGACGAATGCGATCAGGGACAGGTGGCGGCTGAGAAATCGCACTCGCATCGTCGCATCCGTTGATGAATTCGCGGGTCAAAGACAGGTTGCCGCGACAGAAAAGCAATGATGATGCCAACCGGATTTTGCGCGTTGGAACGGATGCACGGATTGGCTTATGGGACAACCACCAATGGTTTTAGAAAGAGTTCTCCAACTTCGGAGGGTTTGGCATACTGCCTCACCTGAAAGCATTCGTGCCCGGCTCTGCGGCATCCAACACTGTGCTAAACTCTGACGTAGAAAGTGTCACTTCAGTGGTATGCGAGTTGCTTTTGACACATTGCGAGTTCGTGAAATCGTTGATTCATGGCCGCTCGAATCACAGCCGATTATCGAAAGAGATGGCGGAGTCGACTTGACAATTCTCTCGGACGCAAGGCAACCTATCCGCCAGACTGACATCCAACGAGGTCAGACGTTCGGCCCTTTGGCATTGGTGACGTGATGAATGCTGTCCGCCAATTTCTGTGGAAAGTGCTTGTCGTGGGGATGATTCCATTCATCCTCGGCGCGGGCCTGCCGCAGATGGAATGCCAATGCGCGGCGGCGAAAGAGCAGCGGTATTGCGAGTGTTGCTTCCGCAAACCGGGTGATGCGTCCTCAACGACCTCGTCGCTCAAGCCGTGCTGCCAACGTCACCAGGCGGCGAAGGACAGCTCTCAGTCCAATTGTGAATCGCGCTCCGAGTGTCCGACGTGTCACCAGTTTCGGAACCCGACGACCGGAAGCTGCTGTTCTCTGACGTTGATCCAGGCTCCAACGCTGACTCAGTCCGTCGAATTTCCTGCCTTGGATCTCTCGGTGGCGTGGCTGCCAATGATCGTCTTTGACGCGCAGATGCCCGTCATCGCGTTGACTGCTCGCCACGACGTGCTATCGCGGGCTTGTTGGATACCACCGCTCGACAGGGTCATTGTCTTCGAGCACCTGCTGATCTAATCCGCTTTCGTGTGCGGCCAGTTTGCGCCGCCTCTTTGTGAACGACTCCCGTTGGCGTGTTTGTCGCGCCTGTTGATCCGAGTCGTTTGGCTGTCTGTCGTGCCGCGTGTGTGCGTGGCGCTTGATGTCTGTGATGAACGGTTTCGCGAGTTGGGAGCGTTTCCCCAAATTCATTCGCGGCCGTTCCTGTTTGATACGACGCCGGTTGCCCGTACCTGAACGGCGACGCGCGTCACTTTCCGAAAGGTTCTATCATGTTGACGACTCTCAAATTGTTTGGTCTCTCGACCGTGTTGGCGTTGGGAACTGGTTTGTGTGTGAATGACGCGCAAGCGTGCGGTGGTGGTCGCTGCGGACGTTGTGCTCCGACTTGTGCCGCTCCGTCGTGTGCGGCTCCGGCGGCGATGCCCGCACCGGCGACCGACGTTCCGGCTCCGCCGTCATCGGCCATGAATCAACGACGTTACCAGAGCGGATTTCAGGCTCCGGCTTATAGCGCTCCGATGCGGAGCTATGGATCGCGCGGTTCGTCCGACTTCAGCGCGGGCCGGAAAATCCTGGGTCACTTTGGTAACTAAACGATGACGGCAAGCTGCCTCGCGAGGGACGAAACGTCGCGTGAGGCAGTGCCTTAAACAAGCGCGTCCGGCAGCGTTCGCCGGGCGCGCATCTTTCCGTTTCCACCGTGTGGCGAGCAGCCGGGCCGGGCTGGCGGGTTAGCACCTGTTTTTGACACCGGCTCGTGTCTCGGCTGCTCGCCGTGCGGTTGGAACCTGGTGCCTCAAACTAACCCGACGCGCAAGCGAGGCCAAGGCGGGACGATGGCCTCGCTTGCGCGTCGGGTTGGTATGTGGCCATGAATAATCCAGGTTAGCCCCCGGACAATGGGATGCAATGCTCGTCCGGGGGCTAACGCCCAATGGCACTTACTTTAGGAATCCGGTTTGGGAGCGGAAGGTTTGGGTCTTCGTTTTTTGAATTGGGCGGACTTGGGGCGT
>JAYVSP010000103.1:0-6819 GCA_043775215.1 Planctomyces sp.
GCGCTTCCAGAAGCACATATCGTCGCTCCCCATTAGCCAGCAATGCTTTCATCCGTTCGTGTTCTTCCGGCGCTTCGAGTCTCATCGTTCCTGCACCTCGACAATGCCCATTTTGCCGGACCGCCCGCAACGTGAAAGAGTTCGGATATCAAGAATTGATCGCCGATTGTTCCGCCTCAAAGAGTTCCAACTCGGTGCGATATTGTGCCATCATCACTCGATAGGAACGGCGGGCAGCGTCCCGATGAGAGGGACTCAAATCCTCGCGAGTTTCGAGGGCTGCGAGTCGGCGTTCCATATTTGCCAATTTGGTCTTAGTCTGTTCATAGCCTTCGGGAGTTAATCGTTCAATCATAGTCGAACCTCCACGACCCCTTTCCTGCGAAGCCGACGATCCGTTACAAAGTCTACCGTCGCCCATTCGACCAAGTCATCATCGTCCGTCGCCACAAAGATCTGCAAGAAGGGCCAGCGGACGTCCTCGTCATTCGGCCGAAGCGAGTCGATGCTTTGTCCAATCGCCGGAAGGACGACGACATCAACGTCAATCGGTGACATTTTCGCCGTCACAAAGCTGCCGTTGACGATGACACGGCAGATTCCAGTTTGGCGGCACCAGTCGAGGAACTGTCGCAACTCTTTGATTTGAACATTGCGTTCGGGCGAGCCGATACCGAATCTTACCACCAGTTCGTCCCACGAACATTCGTGAATTCCTGGAGGCAGATAGCCGTGATCGTCGAACGGCGGAAGCATGATTCGGACCTCGGCATTGAATTTCGCGTCCGCAGTTCCAGGGATTTATCCCTCGGCTGCTTCTCGATGTGCAGTCGTGGACTCAGCGCCCGAATCGCTCGCCGCCGATTGAGCGAACGTGCCGGGGACAAGCTGCGGGCCGGTCTTGTGTTCGTCGAGAATTCGTTTCAAGTGGTCGGCATCCATGACTTCGACTTCGAGCAAGTCTTTGGTCATGTGCTCCATGACGTCCCGTTTCTCATTGAGGATGTCCAGCGCCGTGGTCGCGGCCTCGTCGATGATGCGGCGGACCTCCAGATCGATTTCGCGGATCGTGTCCTCGCTGTGAACCGGTTCGGCGGAAGATACGCTTCCCAGGAACGGCGAGCGGCGCGAGTCGCTGTAGTAGACGCGACCCAGTTTGCCGCTCATGCCGAATTCGGTGATCATGCGGCGGGCAATATCGGTCGCACGCTGCAAGTCGTTCTGCGCGCCGGTCGAGGTTTCCTTGTAGACGATCTGTTCGGCCGCGATGCCTCCCAGCAGAACAACCACGCGATTGTGTAGCTCGGACTGGGTGACGAGTTGCCGGTCGTCTTCCGGCCTCTGCATCGTGTAGCCGAGCGCTCCCAGGCCGCGCGGAATGATCGAGATTTTGTGGACGGGGTCAGTATGCGGCAGACTGCTGGCCACCAGCGCGTGACCGCACTCGTGGTAGGCCACTCGAATTTTTTCGTCTTCGGGAATGATCCGCGTTTGCTGTTCGAGTCCGGCGACGACGCGATCGATCCCCTCCTCGAATTCTTTCATGGTGACGAACTTCTTGTCTTCGCGAGCCGCCAGCAATGCAGCCTCGTTGACCAGATTGGCCAGATCGGCGCCGACGAAGCCCGGCGTGATCCGCGCCAGCCGAGCGACATTGACGCTCTCGTCGTTTTTGATCTTCGTGATGTGGACTTTCAGGATCGCCTCGCGACCGCGGATGTCGGGCCGATCGACCAGCACATGGCGATCAAACCGCCCGGGCCGCATCAAGGCTGGGTCGAGCGTCTCCGGCCGATTTGTGGCAGCCATGACGATCACGCTTTGATCCGAACTGAATCCATCCATCTCGACCAGCAGAGCATTGAGCGTTTGGTCCCGCTCATCATGTCCGCCGGGCATGCCACTGCCGCGGACTTTGCCCAGCGCGTCGAGTTCGTCAATGAAAATAATCGCCGGAGACCGCGCACCCGCTTGCTGAAACATGTCCCGCACGCGAGCCGCTCCGACGCCGACGAACATCTCTACGAAATCCGAACCCGACAAGCTGAAGAACGGAACTCCCGCCTCGCCGGCGACTGCCTTGGCCAACAACGTCTTGCCCGTTCCCGGCGGCCCGACCAGCAACACGCCGCGCGGAATCCGTCCGCCCAGAGCCTGATATTTTTGCGGCGTCCTGAGGAACTCGACCACTTCCTTCAGTTCTTCAACCGCCTCGTCGATGCCCGCGACGTCAACAAACGTAATCTTGACGTCTTCCTGAGCAAACAGCTTTCCGCGGCTGCGGCTAAACGACATTGCCGCTCCCGGCCCGCCGACGCGCCGCAACACCATCAGAAATGTCACCCCGAGCAGCACAAAAAACAAAACATAGATCGCGACTTCCGGCCACCCCGACGGACCTCGGACATGTCCGTAAGGGATGTCCTTCTTTTCTAGCCAATTGATCAGCCGATCTTCATCCGCCCTGAACAGTGTCGCGATCGGGATTTGGAAATACTTCGTGTCGCTGGGTGACTCTCCCGATGCATTCTTCGGATGATCCTGAAACGAGATGTATCCGGGATTGATTCGCAGTTCATGCACGTTCCCCTTGTGGAACCTTTCCGGATCCGACTGCAAGCCCTGAATGAACTCGCTGAAGATGATCTCTTTGGGAGCCCGTTTTTGGCTGAACAGCGACATCGCCAGCGCGGCGAGCACCAGACCGAGCATCGCATACCAAAACAGATTTCCCGAAGCGGGAGACTTTTCTGACCGACGTGGCGGAGTTGGAGGCTTTGGGCTGGACGAATTCGCAGACGGCGGATCAGGATTTGGCATAGTCGGTAACTTACAAAGGGCCGCGAAGGCACAATGAGGTGGGTCACATATTGAAGCTGAAATGTAGAGGCCCTCGCGCAAGCCGGTCAACCGCGCGTTCCGTGTTGAGGCCAAAAGGCCAAACGGGTCGCGAGTCGTCTTCGGGGCGGCGTCACTCGCCGTCATCAATTGTGCGTGAGTGATCACCGCCTAAAAATGACTCCGATCCCCTTTGTTCGCGGCTGAGCAAGAAATCCAAGTGGCTCACTTGCTTGGCATACGGTCGAGGCGTATTTTTACCCACCATTCGCGCGTGGGGCTTTCCCCCGTGAAATCAGTTCGCATTCCGAGGAGACGAGGCCTCATGGCTGGGACGCCCAACGGTTCGCTGGAGACGGTGTTCGCGACGAAGTTCACGGACGAGGAACGCAAACGCGGTCGGTGGCTGTTTGAGGATCAGAAGCTCAAAAAGGTCGACTGGCGGAATGACATGGCGTATGTCACCGTTCGCGATCATGGTGAACTCGACGTCTGCGTCTTTCACGATTCAACCGTGAAAACGCTGAAGGTCTCCTGCTCGTGCGAGCGGTTTCAAAACGCGGGAAGCTGCGAGCATTTGTGGGCCACACTGCTGTTCGCCGACAAGAAAGAGGGCATGCGCACTCCGGCCGGCCAATTGCCTGGTAAGTTCACTCAATTAAAGTTGAAAGATCAAGACTACATTGAGGCAATGCTCGATCGGGACATCTGGACGCGCAGCGACGAGGACGGGGATGACGACGAGCCTGCGGAAACGGTGGCTCGCGCGAAAGCACCTCCTGCTGTCGCAGCGCTACCCACGGAGAAAGAGATCCCAACCAACACAACGCCGACGTACTCCGCGCCCGCTCCGACGGTCTCCGCCTGGCGTGAGTCACTGGCTCGCGCGGCGGAGCAGGTCGCAGCGCCGGCCGAGTTGAAACGCGATTCGTTTTGGCTCAACCATTTTCAACTCGTGTTCATCGTCGCCGCAAATCGGGCGACTTCTGGCGAAGAATTTGTGCTGGAGTGGGGCTATCGCGAACCGATCGCCGGAGGTGGCTGGGGCTGGCCGAAGAAAACCCAGATCACAATGCACGACATCCGCAAGCTGGCCGATCCGCAGGATCGAGAAATTCTCTCGTTGGTCTCGGGAGCGGCACCGGCAATGACTCCGGGCATGAGCGGCTACTACGGCGATGTTTATCGCCCGGTCCCACTGGAGTTCGCCGTTCCGGTGGCTCTGCGGGAGCCTGTATTGTCCCTGGCCGGAGCGACCGGGCGGCTATTCCTGCGCACGAAAGACCGGGCGAGAGACGATCAACTGCTGCCAGTGACGTGGGACTCTGAGGGGCCTTGGGACTGCGTGCTGAGCGCTCGCCTCGAACCATCGGGGCAAACCTATCAGATCTTGGCGGCAATGCAGAGACGTCTGAATTCGCCCCAAAGAATTTCGCCAATTTCGATCCTCTACAGCGGACTGATTTGGTGCGAGCAGAAACTGTCATTTGTGCGGGACTGGGCGAATCATCGTTGGTTGGCGAAAGTGGCGCTCGAGAACCCCCTGTTTGTCCCGGTACGCGAAATCGACGACTTCCTGGCGGAGATGTATCGCACGGGGCCGATGCCCAAAATGGAATTGCCCCCCGAATTGCAGTTGCAGGAAATGGTCGTCGCGCCAACGCCAAGAATCTGCGTCAAAACTGGTCACTATTCGAAGCTCGCCGCGGAAGTCGAATTCGATTACGGCGACGTGACGGCCGGCAAGTCGCACACCGACGTCGTACTGGACGTGACGAACCGACGTTTGATCCGCCGCGACCGGGCGGCCGAAAAGGAATTTGAGAGCAAGGTCTTCGAGTTTGGGTTCACTCAGGCACCGGGCTATCGGGGCAACGGTTTGGAGATCGGCCCGAAGAAATTCGCCGCTGCGACATCGGCACTGACCGCCGCCGGTTGGAAGATCGAATCGGACGGCAAACTGTTTCGTTCGGCAGTCGCGATCGACGTGTCGGTCAAGTCGGGCATCGACTGGTTCGAATTGCACGGCAAGATTGACTTCGGCGGAATGAGTGCGAACCTTCCCGAATTGTTGGCGGCCCTCAAACGCGGCGATAACTCGGTCGCTTTGGACGACGGATCGCTCGGCATGTTGCCGCAGGAATGGCTCGACAAGTACGGCGTGCTGGCGGGACTCGGCACGAAGAAAGACGATCATCTGCGGTTCAACGCCACGCAGGTCGGGCTGCTCGATGCGTTGTTGGCCTCGCAGCCGCAAGCCCGCTTCGATGCGGTGTTCGAGCAAGCTCGCGATCGGTTGAAAAACTTCAGTGGCATCGCGGCGGCCGATCCTCCCGATTCGTTCATTGGCACGCTACGTGGCTATCAACGCGAAGGACTGGGCTGGCTGCAGTTCCTACAAGAATTCAACTTCGGCGGCTGCCTGGCCGACGACATGGGCTTGGGTAAAACCGTGCAAGTTCTCGCCTTGCTGGACTCGCGCCGGAAGTTGCGCATGGCGAGCGGAATGGCGCTCGCCACCGGTGATGCGGCGGCAGCGAAACCGAAGATCGGCCCGTCGTTGGTCGTCGTCCCCAAGACTCTGGTCTTCAACTGGAAGCAGGAAGCCGCGAAGTTCGCGCCCGAACTCAAAGTGCTGGACCACACCGGCATCGAACGGATCAAAGCCAACGAACATTTCGAGGACTTCGATCTGATCCTCACCACGTACGGCACGCTCCGAAAAGATGCGCTGATCTTCAAGGATGTCGAGTTCGATTACTGCATCCTCGACGAAGCCCAAGCGATCAAGAACGCCGCCACTGAATCGGCCAAAGCGGCGCGGCTGATCCAGGCGCGGCATCGGCTGATCATGAGCGGCACGCCGGTCGAAAATCATCTCGGCGAATTGTGGAGCCAGTTCGAGTTTCTCAATCCGGGAATGCTGGGCACTGCATCGGTGCTCAAGCTGGGAGGGACCGGAGCACGCAATCCCGCTCCTGAAGCGCGGCAATTGCTGGCGAAGGCGCTCCGCCCATTCATCCTGCGGCGCACGAAGGCTCAAGTCGCGAAAGACCTCCCCGAAAAGCTAGAGCAGACTGTTTACTGTGAATTGGAAACCGATCAACGCAAGTTGTACGACGAGCTGCGCGATCACTACCGCAAGACACTGCTGGGCCGCATTGACCGTGAGGGACTCGCCAAATCCAAAATGCACATCCTGGAAGCGCTGTTGCGACTGCGGCAGGCGGCGTGCCACGTCGGATTGCTCGACAAGACTCGGCAAGATGAACCGTGTGCGAAGCTCGACATGCTGCTGCCGCAACTGCAAGAGGTCACCGACGAAGGACACAAAGTGTTGGTCTTTTCGCAGTTCACCAGCTTCTTGGCGATTCTGCGACAGCGACTCGATGCCGATGGCGCGGTCTACGAATATCTCGACGGCCGCACGCGCGACCGGCAAGCCAAAGTGGACCGCTTCCAAACCGATCCCGATTGCAAGCTGTTCCTCATTAGCCTGAAAGCGGGCGGCGTCGGCTTGAACCTGACCGCCGCCGATTATGTATTCCTCTTGGACCCTTGGTGGAATCCAGCCGTCGAGGCCCAAGCGATCGACCGCAGTCACCGCATCGGTCAGGACAAACAGGTATTCGCCTACCGCCTGATCGCTCGCGACACGGTCGAGGAGAAAGTGCTGCAATTGCAAGCCAGCAAACGCAACCTGGCCGACGCGATCATCAACGCCGACAACAGCCTGATCCGCGGCCTCGGCCGCGAGGATTTGGAGCTGTTGCTGTCGTGAGAACGTCAGCAACAGATTGACGTACATGGATTGTTGATTGTCGCTTTCGGCGAGCGGGAGACATCAAACTCGAAGAGGTCTAACGAGGCGAGGCCTCTGACCGCAACCAAAAGGTAGCGGTGCGGCGCAAGCCGCCCGGTGTCTGTGAAACCGGACGGCTTGCGCCGTTCCGCTACAAAATGCGCGCAGGAAAACAAGAA
>JAYVSP010000104.1:0-6739 GCA_043775215.1 Planctomyces sp.
CGACCAGATAAAGACTCCCGACCCCTTCGCTGGCGAGATCAGAAAGCGGCATTCAAGCGTGGTGGAACGTCCGAAGAATCCTTGCCCTTCGATTCCAGATGCGCGCCGGCAGGTGATCGACGCGGCTCGGACGATCGTGGTGAAGGTCGGCACCAACGTGCTGTCGAAGGCGGACGACACGCTCGACCTCGATCGCATTGAGTCGTTGTGCGATCAAGTCCTGCGGATTCTAGACTCCGGCCGCAAGGTGGTCATGGTCAGCAGCGGAGCCATCGGCGCAGGAATCGGTTTGCTGGGCCTCAAAAAACGGCCCGACGATTTGCCGCACCTGCAAGCGGCAGCGGCGGTCGGACAGGCGCACCTGATTCGGCTCTACAACGATTGCTTGCAACGTCGCGGCTATCACGCGGCGCAGTTGCTCCTCACGGCGAACGACTTCAAGAGCCGCACGCGGTATCTCAACGTCCGCAATACACTCAACACACTCTTCGAATCTCCCGTCGTCCCGATCATCAACGAGAACGACACGGTCAGCATCGCCGAGATCAAATTCGGCGACAACGACCAACTCGCCGCGATGGTCACCGGGCTGATGGAATCACCGTTGCTCGTCATCTTGTCGGTCGTCAGCGGCCTGTACGATGGCGACCCAGCAAAGGCTGGCAGTAAACTCATACCTTTGGTCGAGTCGTGGAGCGACGCTCTCCGCTCGTTGGCCGTGGAATCGAAAAGCGCGCGGGGCACGGGAGGCATGCAGTCGAAGCTCGAGGCCGTGCGTATCGCCACCGCGGTCGGCGAGGACGTGATCATCGCGGATGGCACACTGCCGAAAGTGCTTGACGAAATCCTGTCCGGCCGCGAGATCGGCACGCTCTTTCTGGGAAATCACAAGTCAGTGCCGGCCTGGAAACGTTGGATCGGCTTCACCGTCAAACCGAAAGGCCGCTTCCGACTCGATGCCGGTGCTCGCCGCGCGATCGAACATCAAGGCAAATCGCTGCTCGCCGCCGGCATCAAGTCGGTGGCGGGAGACTTCCATCGCGGCGAGGTCGTGGCCTTGGAGGACGAAGCGGGCGAGGAATTCGCGCGCGGCCTGACGAACTTCGATTCTCGCGAAATGCACTCCATTGCCGGCAAGAAGACCGCCGAGATCGCTAAGATCCTCGGTGACGTCCCGTACGCCGAGGTCATCCACCGCGATAACTTGGTTGTGACGACGTAGAGCACTGGAAAAGGCAAACGGTGTCAGGAACGCAGGAACGGGACAGCTCGACCTGTCCCCTCCGTTTCGGGGCTCCCAACAATGGCAATGGGACTCATTGATTCAAAGTTTCCTGACCCAGTCCTGCTCCGCTTCCTCCCCGTGTTCGCTCTTTTAGTTGTCCTCGAAATTCGCGGGGGGCTTCGGGATGGCGATGGTGATGATTTGCGGTTCGTCGTGCTCGCGGCGGATACGGAGCTTGAGGTCTTGGCCGGGTTTCTCGAACGACCGATTGACCTGATAGAGCGATTTGCCGTTGAAGTCTTGGCCGTCGATCTGCTCAATCACGTCGTTGACTTTCAGGCCGACTTGGTCAGCGGGGCCGTTGTCGTCGATGCCGACGACCTTCAGTGCATCGCCGATGAAAAAGACTCCGAACCCCTGAATTCCTTCGACGTCCGGCTCGTTAAAACGCGCTCCTTTTTTCAAGTACATCACACTGTTGGGAAAGTCGAAAGTGGTGACGAAGCGTGACAGAAACCGTAGTCCAATGAGTCCAATTCTGTTGTCCTCGCTGCGCTTCACGAGAAGATTTTTGAATTCCAGATCGCCAATCGAGAAATCGCAGAGCCTCCCCGCTGTCACGAATGTCAACTCCCCAAAAGTATTCGCTTCCGGGATTCGTCCCACGGATCGAATCCTGCCATGGAACCGAAGTGTGTCGAAAATTTTCGGTTGAAGTCTGATGGAACCCGCGCCTGTGTCGATTAATAATACTGCACCCGGTATTCGACCGACGCTGCATTCGACATAGGGAGAGCCCAGAATCCGCAGCCTGATGGAACTCCCGAGGTCGGGGCCAAGCTGGCTGAGGATTCGCAGCTTTGCCGCATCAAAGTCGAATTGCACGCGCATCGTTTTCAGGTCCGACATCCCGATGACCCCCAAAATGTCCTCCCGACACACTCGATTTGCTCGCGAAAAGTCGTGAACAGCAACCTCCGTATCACGATTCAATGTGATCGGCCCCCATGTCGCTTGTGGAGCCTGGAAGACCTCGACTTTCTTGAGTTTTGTCGAAAAGTAAGCAGTCTCTTCCCGAAGGGGACTCCCGAGCAACGGCTTCAGCGATTCATCAAAAAATGCAAGAGTTGATCCGGTATCAACGATGAATGGCAATCGCCGTCCGCCAACCTCCCCCGGCAGCTTCACATGTAACGAAATGTTATTGAATGGAAATTCATGAAGGACGACCTCTTTCGGGATCTGGTCCGGTTCGTCCGCAGACAGCCGAGTCGCGAACACCAACAAAACGCACGCAACGAGACGAAGATGTGAGAACACTTGATTGCTCCAAAAATTCTGTCGCGAACCTTCGGCATTATCCATACTGCCATGTGCCACCGATTCCGAATTCGTAGCCGGGGTGACCCGGATGGGGAAATTTGAAGTGCATTTTCGGTCTAATTTTCAAGCCCTTGATCTCGTCGTAGATATCCTGGTACCACGGCTTCGGATCCAAGTTCCATCGTTCTGGAAGATCCCGCCAGTCGTCGGGTTCGAGCTGCGGCCAAAAGATGTCGTTCTCTTCGCCTAAAGGCGCGTGGGGCGTCGGATTGAGAGGTGGAGGTGTAAACGGCGGTACTAATGGTGGTGGTGGTTGGTTGAATATATCGTCGGGCGGGGTAAACGGCGCGAAGATTGGACCGTTGCCGCTGCTGTTTGAGACGAATGCCAACAAGACGCCACCATCGAACGGAGCACGATCTGGCCTGACGATGAAGGTGTCTGTGGCCATCATGTCCCAATTGAGTGGGTCATTTAAGAAGTTGCCGGAGTCGAACTGATATTGCCAGGGGAGTTCACCGCCGTAGAAGGGAATCATGGTGTCGGTCAATGAGGGCTGATTTGGATGCGAAACGAACCAGGCGTTTGGTAGCACAGTGTCGGTGTTCGTGGTGGTGATCCAATCTATGCCCCCATCAAAGAGACCCAAATAGGTCTGTAGCAACGAATTCACGAAGTCTTGCGGCGGTCCGGGTATTGGCATCAGCGGATTGAGCGTTGTCATCGGAAAGAAGGATTGATTGCTGGGCTGCACCGATTCTTGAACTTCTTGCAGGAACGACGTTGGAGCAATAGGTCCGACACCCGCGATGGCACTCCCCCAATTGAGATAGTCATCGTCGGTGGTGACGAACGTCATGGCGGAGGGCATCAGACTGGCTTGTTGCCAGAGTTGCGAGTCGAACGACGGTAGGGGTTGCGCGGCGATGTTGTCGAAGTTGTTGACGGCGGACAAGTCGGATTGTGCCTGCATGTCGGCGGCGTAGGCGACCATCAGCGCGTCGTCGGCCGGGAGATCGGCCAGTTCTTTGGTGTCCCAGGAGGCGAGGTCATCGGTTTCGAGAGTGGTGTGCTTTTGGCGGATCGTGGTGAGTTCGATGTCGAACTGCGTGTCTTCCAACAGCGCGGCGGCATCTTCGTCGTTGACGACGTTAGTGAATTCGGAAGATTCGTCCGATTCGGCGGTGTGGAGTCCGCTGTCCGCGTCGCTGGCTTCGTTGTCGTACAACGACTGCGTCTGCGGAGCGAGGAACAATTCAAAGGTATTTTCCGAACCGGCGTCGTCATCCCCTTCAGTCCTCTCGGCTCCGGCGGCGGTCGTCATCCAGGGAGTCATCAGACCGTCGACCGAATGCTCGAACGTGTCGATCGCCGGGGCCACGGTATTCACTTCGTTCAGCAGATCGGTTGCGATGTTGTCCTCGCGTGTTTCGTTGTGCGCGGCGATGTCGTCTTCGGCTGAATCGAGCGCCGCTTCCTCCTGTTGCACGTAGATTTGAAAGTCATTGGCCTCACCCACCACGAGGTTGTCCCAATCCGACGCGACGTTTTGATCGTACTGCTTCCAGGCGTTGGCGACCGCTGTGGCATCCGCGGCGCCGCCGAAATACGCGGCGTATTGTGCGGCGATGCCGTTCGTCACCGTGTTGATCCAGGCCTGGTAGTCGCCTGCGACGTCGCTGACGTACTGCGTGTAGTCTCCCGCTTCGTCATTCTCCCGCTGCTGCTCGGCGGCGTCGGCGAGGATCGCGTACTGATCTTCCGCCGTGGCTTCCCCCATAAGCTAGGTTTTCTCGGTGAGACCCAGGCTCTTTTCGTAGTCGCGCTCGGCATCCGCGTCCGAATCGAGCATCGTGATCCGGGCGCCCATCTCGTTGTTGCGGAAAGTTTCCACTTCGGCGTCCACTTGCTGTTCATAGGCCAGATAGTCGTTGGACTCGGTGACTTCAAACGCTTCCTCGTCCGCGTCTTCTGCCTGGACGAAATCTTTCCAGTCGTCCCCGATGTTGTCCATCATGGTGACGTAACGGCTTTCGTCGGCGATCTCGAAGGCGGCTTCGATGTTGGCCATGTCGTCGAGCCAGGAATGAATGTCGGCGATTTCGGCACCTTCCAAGGAGTCGGCGTCGTTGATCGCTTGTTGGTCGTCCAAGTCGATCGCCGAGACGATCGCCTGATCGCGTGTGGTATCGGCCGCCCGCTCAGACGTGACGTAGGCCACCATCGCCGTGCCCAACTGGTCTGTCAGCGTGATGTTTTCGGCAGCGACTTGCAATTGATAATTCTGCGTCAGCGTCTCTTCAGCCGTTGTCGGTGGCGGTGGCATCGGCAGGCCATTCATCATCGCGTTCATCATCGCCATCATGTACGACGAAAAGAGCGCATTCACTTGGTCCTGATAGTTCGTGTATTCGGGCTGAACGACGCCAATCGCTGTCTGGTAATCACTGCTCATCGCGTTGTTCAACTGTGTCACGAAGCCGGTCGTCGAATTGTTAGCTTGGTTGTCGTACGCCGCATTAGCCGCGTTGATGCTGTTCTGCAAGGCCGTCTGTAGCGGTTGAATCTGGTTGTTGTTGAAGTTGTTGACTAGCGTGGTGAGTTGATTGATCAGCGTTTGCGTGCGCGTCTGCATCTGCATCACGTAGGGATTGTTGACCGTTTCCCAATTCCAATAGGCCTGTTCTTCGGTCAGCACTTGTCCGTCATAGGTATTCTTCGCAGTGGCGATCAGTCCGTCGCGAGTTGCCGCCGCTGTGCTGACCAAGCCGTCGTAGGTCGCCTTTTCGCCGGCCACGTTGACATCAAACGTGTGCTGAAAGCCGGTCGGACCATCCACCGCCGTGTTGTAAATTCCCTCAGCGGTCTGGACAGCTCCGTCGTAGGTGACTTCGGCGTTGTGCTCATCCACCGTCAATTGCTGATCCACCGGAGCCATCAACGAGTTGTACGTCGTCCAGGCCCCGGTTGGGCCATAGATCGCGTTTTGAAAATTCTGTTCGTGAGTGGTGATGTGGTTGTTGTACTGAGTCTGTGCGGTCGAGAGGTTACTTTGCAGCGTGGTGTTGGCTCCATCGAGCAGACTGACGTAGCCCGGCGTTCCTTCCAAAACGCTGGGGTCGTAATTGAAGTAGGCATACGGAGCCAGCGCTGCGTTTCGCGTGGTGACATCACCGGCAACATTGCTGTTGTAGATTCCTTCAAGCCCCGTGGGTGACGAGTCGATGGCAGTAAGGTAGGCCGTCCAATCAGCGGCTTCGGCTGATTGATAGGTCGCCACCGGCCCGGTCGGTCCGTTGACGTAGCTGGTAAACGTGGTGTTTTCACTGTTGACGTTCGATTGAAAGAGTGCCTCTTGCGCTTGCACGAAACTGTCGATCCCCGGCCGTAGTCCGCTCGTTCCGTTGATGGCGGTGTTCAGGGCGGTGTTCGCGCCGTCGATGGCGGTCGTGAACGCGGTCGCGTGATTGGCGAAGTCGGACGTGACTGTCGCTTCTGGCCCGGCCATCGCCGCGTTGAACGCGGCCACGTCGCCATTGATCGCTCCTTCAAACGACGTTTCGTCCGCGTTCAACTGAGTTTGCAAGCCGTTATCGAGGCCCGCGAGCGTGGTCTGCAAACCGCTTTCGATCCCCGCCACATTGGTATCAAACAGGTTCTCCGCCGTTTGAACGTCATTCTGGAAGGTCGTCCCATGCAGCGTGAGGTCCGCCGAATACTGTTGATCGGCGGTGCCCACCGTAGTCACGAAAGAGTTCCGTGCCGCAATCAACGTATTCAGCGCGTTCGTCGCATTTGTGGTCGCCGTCGACAAGCTGATCGGCGGAGTGATGGTCATCACCAGTCGCGGCTCCAGCAACTCCACCGCCACCGGCGTCATCGCGAACGACTTTCGCCGATTCTGCCCCCCCCGCCCAAATTGCCACGCAGCTTGCAAATCAATCGACCACGCACACCGCTCAACCAAGAGACACGCAGCATGACAGACCCCCCGATGTGACAGAGTGAATTGGCTCCGAGCGATGCCAGACCCGTGACAACATCAGGCTGGCAACCACTCATCCGGTTGATCCATTGCCTCAAGAATTCACAGGCATGACATGAACAGGATCAACGGGGTGGCAAGTTAACTTCGGGACTCAACACTGCAAGGAAGTCGTGCCGCCGTGTCGGACCAAGATAGAAATGTCA
>JAYVSP010000105.1:0-8190 GCA_043775215.1 Planctomyces sp.
CTCAACGCCGCGCCGGACGAGAACGTGCGGCACAACCTCGTCGCGCGGCTCGCAATGACATTCGACATCGCACACCGCCACAAGCTGGCCGGCACGGCCGACGCGGTCCGATCATTCGCGTTTGAGACAATCCCGGCGCTGCTCAAGCGACAACAAGCTCAGTATCGCAATACGGTCACGACGCCGATGCACATCATCGGTGAGGTGCTCGGCCCGAAGTTCGCCTTGCAGTACGTCATCGAACGCATGGAGCAGTACCCGCAGCGATTGGAAATCGCGTGGGAGAATTCGTGGAACGCGTTCGGTTACGAGTTGGCTCGCCGCCGCGAGGAATCGGCGAACGCAAAGCTGGACATCGCGGAATTGGAGCCGCGCGTGCTGAAGCTGGCGATCCGCGAACTGCAACGTGAGCTTCGCATCGGCGAGGGGGGTAACCAGTACATCTTTCACCACCACTACCAACACTTCTGGGGAGCGAAAGCGAACGAGTTCGCCAAGGCCGCCGAAGAAGTCCTCACCGAACGAAAGACGTCCGGCCGGCGGGCCGTGACGGTCGCGAATTACCTGTGGGGCGGACTCAACCGCACGCAGCGAGCCATCGAAATCCTGTTGCTGGCGCACAAGAACGGTTTGCTCGACGAAGGAGCGCAATCGCACTTGGTCTCGTGGCTGCACCAAACGAATCGCTGGGCCGAGTCGATTCCGATTCTGGAACCGCTCGTCACGATGCGTCCCGACAACATCAACTACCGCACGCAATTGATGGTCTCGTACCACCATTCGCAGCGACCGCAACAACTCGCCGAACTCGTGCAGCAGACTGAAACTCACTTCCACACAGGCGGTCGTTGGACCGAAGGGAACATCGCTCAGCTCGCTCGCGGATGCGCGTCGTGCAACTTGCACGAACGAGCGGTCGGATACGCCAACGAGGCGATCGCTCTGCACCAGCGAAACAATCCCGGCAGCGGGTTGGGTGATGGCACGCTGTCGCAGCTTTACATGGAACTCGCCAACTCACAGTCAGCATTGGGACGCACGAAGGAAGCGGTCGATGCCGCCTCCGCCGCGATCATTTGTTGGGGACCACGGCACCACGATCAGCGACGTCCGGCTCTGGACTCGCTGTCGAACGTGCTCAAAAACGCCAAAGATCTCGACGCTTTCGTGAAGCATCTCGATGCCGAATCCACAAAGACCGGCCAGGACAGCCCGATCCTCCGCAAGGCCGTCGGCCAAACGTATCAGTCTCGCAACGAGCACGCGAAGGCCATCACTCAGTTGCAGCTCGCGAGCGACCTGCAACCGCATGACCACGAGATTCATCAAGCGCTCATCGCCTGCTACGACGCCACGCAAAACGGTGCCGCCGCATCGAAGCAGCTTTTGAAACTGATCGACCTCCATCGCCACGATCTCGCGCTGTATCAGCAACTCGCCGAGCGATTGAAGGACAACGAGGCTGAAGCCGAACGCGCCGCGACGTCGATCATCGAATCCAGCCCGAACGAATCCGAAAGCCACGCAGCGATGGCCGAACTCCGCCAGAAGCAGAACCGCTGGGCCGAGGCGATCCCACATTGGGAGCGCGTCGCAGAGTTTCGCCGACTCGAACCGGCCGGCTTGCTCAAGCTGGCCGAAGCTCAGATTCACGAGAAACAGTGGGACGAGGCTCGGAAGTCGATCGACAAACTCCAGAAGACCGAGTGGCCATCACGCTTCAATGATGTCGTGAATCAGACGCGCCGGCTGCAGGAGCAATTGCCGAAGTAGCCCGCCACCAGTGTCAGCGGAAACGAGTGGGAATCCGAACGCGGATTTTTCGGTTTGTTTTGAATTTGCCTTGGTTGTGTCCAGATTCAGGAGCGTGCCGTGATTGCCATGACTTCCACCCAAGGTCTTGCTGGAACAGTATCGCGCGGATGGAAGAGCTTCAGACGCTGAAGGAGGCTCAGGCTAGGTGTCGACTGCTGGAACGGTTTCCCTACGTGGTGTATTACCGTTTTGTTCGCGACACTGTTCGAGTGCTTGCGGTCTTGCACGCGTGCAGAGATCCGCAAACTTGGGTGTCTCGCAATTGATCATCCGCCGTGTGCCGCACGGGAGACTATGACATCGACTCCGACCTGATCGTCGGCTTCCCACTGACTAGCAACGGCACCACCTGGAAAATCATCCCCGGCCAAGAACACAACGAGTTCGCTCGCGAGAAGATCAACATTTCGGTCAACGAGTTGAAGCAAGAACGCGACGTTGTTCGCGATTTGCTGCCGGGGTAAGCTGACGCGGTTGCATCAAAACTTAGAGTTCAGTGACAAGTCCGCACAGCGGATTTGTCCCGGTGGCAGAAACGAGAGATGGCCAATGATTGACGCGAGCACGCTGAATCAGATCCAGTCCTGGAGCTCTGCTGATCGTCTTGAGCTGATCGAAGAACTTTGGATCAGCTTGGACGATGAGTGCTTCGTGCCGCCCATGTCCGAAGAACTGCGCGCCGAACTTGAGCGTCGCCGTGATGCCATCAAAGCTCATCCAGAAGGCTCCAGTTCGTGGGATGAAGTCGTCACGCGAGTCCGTTCGAGATTCAGGCCATGACCTGGAACATTCAAATCTCACCAGACGCCGAGGATGACATTCAAGAAGCCTACGACTGGTACGAACGCAAACGACGTGGTCTCGGCGAGCGGTTTCTCAGAAACCTCCGCGAGTCCCTGAAGGTTCTGGAAACGCAGCCGACAATCTTTGCAGAGCTCATTACGGATGTCCGTTTCTTATTGGTTGACCAATTTCCCTACGCCATCTACTACGTGACGATCGACAACGACGTTCATGTGGCAGGCGTGATTCATACCTCGCGAGATCCTGCTATCTGGAAACTGCGAATTTCCGGAATACGGAGAGCATGAATTGCAACACCAAACAACGGAGACGGGTCGGACAAGTCCATTTCCAACAACTGGACCTGTCCGCCAGCCGTCCGCTTTTCTGCCCTTCACTTTCCCTCGGGCTCGATCAATTTTTGAGCTTCGGTGAGTAGCGAGTCGAAGTCGATGCGATCGCGCCAGGCGAGCGATTCAGTCGGACTGTCTGGGTGGGTCTTTCGCCAATCGCGAGCTTTATTGAGATTGACCAGTGCCTCTTCGCGGTGCGCTTGGGAATGGTGGACCAGGGCGAGCAGCAGCCATTCGCGCCAAGTACCACCGTTGCCGTGTGCGGCCGGGTTGAAAAAAGGGTCAGGGTGCAAAAAAGGGACAAAAGGGGAAGGGACAAAAGGGGAAGGGACAAAAGGGGAAGGGTCTCTTTGTTTTGCTCCCCCTTTTGCCCCTTCTGCTCGTTGAAAAAGAGACCTAACCCCTTTTCCCCTCCCCTCACGGAAGCTGGGAAGCCCCGGAAACATCCACGCCTCGCACGGCGGCTCACGCTGCGCGGGACGCGGATCGGTCGGGTGAAGGCGCGATGCCGAAAGGGACAAAAGGAAAGGGACAAAAGGGGTCAGGTCTCTTTGTTTTGCTCCCCCTTTTGCCCCTTCTGCTCGTTGAAAAAGAGACCTAACCCCTTTTCCCCTCCCCTCACGGAAGCCGGGAAGCCCCGGAAACATCCACGCCTCGCACGGCGGCTCACGCTGCGCGGGACGCGGATCGGTCGGGTGAAGGCGCGATGCCGAACGTCCGACGTGTACGTTTCCGGGGAGTCAGACAGCTCCATAGTACCGCGGAAGCAGGCGAAAAAAGACAGCGTGCCGCTGTCGGCGGAGTCTGTGGAGGGAAAGGGGCTGACCAAGGAGAACGTCAAGCAGTTGCTACTGGACTGGCCACAGCGCCGGGTTCCCAGGTCGCGCGGACTGCGGGGCGTACGACAACCGACACGACGGGATCAAACCCGTCGAGCTGTTTGGTCGTCATCATCCAAGGTAAGAGCCGTATGCGGTAGTTCCGCCCGTACGGATCTGTGCGGGGGAACGTGTTTACCAAATCAAAGCATCTGTACCGTATCCATTTACCAGGATTTTCAATGATTTCCGAAATGGTTTCTGGCGGTTCGCGATTTTTTCGTAGTACGGAATGTCCCGTGTCTGCTGTGACCAGCACAAAACGCCTGGATTTCCCGGTCTATTGTCGAACTGAACACATGCTTTGACTTGGTAAACACGTTCGTGCGGGGGCCGCCGGCAACGGCGGTCCCTACCGCGATAACCGTTTACATTCAGGAACCGTTTACAGAAACGATTCCTGACACCTTTTCCTGCTCTGACACCTTTTCCTGCTCGGAATCGACTGACACAGAGGTGATTGGCCGATTGGGCCGATGGATACAATTTTTGTTCTGAAAAAACGCTCAGAAATGATAATGTGCGGCTTGTATATTGCAAAAGTTAGCTATAGGCATGTGGGAATCTGCGTCGGAAATCTCGGATGGGCTGGGAATTTTTCGACGAAACGCAGCGTTCGGAGACTGAACAATGACGACGAGAAACGGTTTCTTGCGACAAATGCTGTCCCGTTTTCGGAAGTGTTATCCGCAGGTTGGCGGGCGTGCCGATCGTCGACGGCCCAGCAACCACATCGCTCCTTTGGAAGCACTGGAAGAACGACTGTTACTCACGCACTTCCGGTATGGAAACCTGTCGTGGGAACCTGACGCGCAGGCCAATACCATCGATTTTCGGTTTCAGCAGGCGTGGCGTCTCAGCTTTTTTTCATCTGATATCTCGAAGGTGGGTGATGTCACTATCAAGGCCGGTGAACAAAATCAGATACTGAATTACGGCGATGGCGGTAGCGATAAAATTGCTTTGAAAGCGATTTCCATCAATTCGGCGGAAGACTATTTCTTTGCCGAAGCCGGCACTTCTCCCGATGGCGGGAAAACCTTCGTTCCTGGTTTCAAGCATACCTACAGCAAGGCAGGAGACATTACTGCTTACCTGGAAGCGATAGGCTCTGCTCGCATTGATACGCTTCAGAATAACCCTGGAGGCGGGTTTCGCATCGAGACCCTCGTGAATGTGGGATCGGGAAACGCCTCTCCGGTGTCTGCCCTCCCCCCCGTCATACAAGTCGTGGATAATACCGTGACTTCCTTCCAAATCCCCGCGATTGATCCCAACGGCGATGCCTTGAATTATCGTCTGTCTACCAGCGCAGAGGCATGTAGTTTTGGTTTCGTCCAACCAACAGGTTTTAGCATTAGTCCCTCAGGCTTGGTGACCTGGGACATTCGGGACACGGGCGGCACCGCCACGAAACCTGGCGATTTGTGGACATCCCAAGTCATGGTGGAGGATCTGGACTCCACAGGCGCAGTCAAATCCAAGGTTCCGTTGGATTTTGTGCTGCAAGTGACGGCGAGTAACAATCCGCCAGTGGTTACTACGAATCCGGCCGGTCCATTTTTCGCCGTGGTTGGCCAACCTCTGACCTTTACGGTGACGGCCACCGATGCTGACAAGAATGACTCCGTGGTCACCCTGCAACCCCTCAATCCGCCAGAGGGGATGACATTCGCTCCGAATCCCGTCACGCCTGGCAATCCAGTTTCCATCACAGTTTCTTGGACACCCACTGCGGCTCAGATCGCGAAAAACTTTGTGCTCGTCTTTCAAGCCACTGACAACCATGGGGGCACCGGTATCAACTCAGTGATCGCGACGGTCATTCCGCTGACGCAGTTGTCCATCAATAACGTCGCGATCACGGAAGGAACTGGCGACACGAAGAATGCTGTCCTCACAGTGACGCTCTCGCCCGCCAGTATCGTCCCCGTGACCGTCGACTTTGCAACGGCCGATGGCTCGGCAATTGCGGGCGAAGATTTTGTCACCAACACCGGCACGCTCATGTTCGCCCCGGGACAACTCGCTCAGACCATCACAGTCGAGATCATCGGGGATGCTCTGTTCGAGAATCCCGAAGATTTCTTTGTGAACCTCAGCGGAGCCACCAACGCCATGATTAAAGTTGGACAGGGGAAAGGGATAATCTATGACAATGACGTGGTGACCTCCAAAGTGTCGATCGATGACGTGGTGGTGACCGAGGGGACCGGCAGTGTTGTCAACGCGGTTTTCACAGTCAGCCTCTCGGCAGCGAGTGGCGCGCCGGTCACGGTCAAATACGCGACAGGCAACTCGACAGCGATCAGCCCGGACGACTACACGGCTGGCAGTGGAATCGTGACGTTCGCCGCCGGCGAGACCAGCCAGACCATCACCGTGCCAGTCATCGGCGATTCGTCCTATGAAGGTAGCCAAGCATTCTTCGTCAATTTAAGTTCGGCAACCAACGCGTCGATCGCGGACACTCAAGGGAAATGTACGATTCTGGACGATGATTTGCCGCCGGGTCTGTCCGTTAGCGACGTAATCGTGACGGAACAAACCGGAAGCGTGGTCACAGCGGTGTTCATCGTCAGTCTTTCGGAGCCGAGTACCCTGCCAGTTAAAGTGAATTATGCGACGTCCAACGGTACGGCGTTCGCGAACGATTACCTCGCCAAACGCGGAACGCTGTTGTTCTCCCCCGGCCAGGTCAGCAAAACCCTTTCCATTTCGGTTCTCGGGGATACACGCGACGAACTGGACGAAGCGTTTTTCATGAACCTGTCTGTTCCATACAACGCGATAATTACCGTCGGTCAAGGTCAATGCACGATCACCGACGACGATGCGACGCCGAAACTGACGATCGACAATATGACGGTGACGGAAGGATCCGGAACCACAGTGAAAGCGACCTTCACAGTGCATCTCTCCGCAATCAGCGGCCTGCCGGTGACGGTCAACTATGCGACGGAAGATAACACTGCGATCGCTTCCGCCGATTATACGATTACGAACAATTCGCTGACGTTCTTGCCGGGTCAAACCAGCAAGACCGTCAGCGTGCCGATCACTGGCGATGCATTGGATGAACCGAACGAAACATTTTTCGTCAATCTGAGCGGTCCCAACTATGCGACGCTCGCCAATAGTCGGGCGCTGGGCACGATTACTGACAACGATGCGGCTCCCAAGCTGTCGATCAACAACTTGACTGTGACCGAAGGGAACAGCGGCACGGTCGATCTGGTCTTCACGGTCAAGCTCTCTGCGGCCAGCGGACAGGTGGTGACGGTCGATTTTGCCACCCGCGACGTTTCAGCCGTCAACGGTGTCGGAGGCGACTACACCAGCAACACGGGAAGCCTTCGATTCGATCCCGGCGAAACCATTAAGACGATCACGGTGTCGATTCTGGGAGATTCGATCCACGAACAACTCAATAAGTCGTTCTCGCTCGATCTAAGCAACGCCCTCAACGCTCTGTTCGCCAACTCGAAGGGCATCGGAACGATTCTGGACAACGACTGATGGCCGCTTAGCGATGTGCGACTCCGCTGCCCCCATTCGAGCGGGTCATCGAAAAGGACAAGCTGTACGCGATGGACCGTTGTTGACGCGCCAACTCGGCTTGTCGTGCCTGCTGTTGCCTTCGAAGCTCGTCGGCTTGTCGCTGTGCTTGCTGCCGTCGAATCTCGTCGGCCCGGCGCTGTGTTTCTCTGCGTTCTGCTTCGCGTCGGGCATCGGCCGCTTGTTGCTCGGCGGACGGGCCGGTTGAAAGATGTGAGTAGTCACTAGCGTCATGCACATACTCCCAACCAGAATGAATGCCTCGGGTTCTCCATACCCAGTGACCCGCTTGTGCAACCCCGCCGTAGGCCAAGGCACCCACAGCGACGATCGATACTAAAAGCTTGGTAGTGCAGCGCATCTGATGTCTCCTTCGTTTTGAAGTTCGTTGGCGTTGGCTCGTGACAATTACGAGCACGTTCACTCACCAGAACGCAGATGTCGCGAGAAATCGGACAACGAATCGGTAGAAGATTCTGAATTTCCAAAACTTTCGTTGCCGTCCACCCGTGGTTGAGCGAGCGGCAGATGTCGTCCGGATCGAAAACTTCACCGGCCTCAAATGCGAAAAGGGCTTGCACCGGTCGTCGTAGAAATAGATTGAAGTGACCGCTTGTGGTCATTCGATCTCCCGACCAAGCCGACCGCCCCGAAAAGCCTACAGCGCTAGTAGGCCGTAGCTGAAGTCCTCACGTTCCGCACCACCTTTTCAAGGTTCATATCCCCAGAAACATAGGACTTTGATGATTTCGCCAAATCGGCGACCATCAGATTTGGGGTAGTTGCAAATCGGATGGCCACTA